>LJUQ01000018.1 GCA_001304505.1 Bacteroides sp. SM23_62_1 | reverse complement strand
AGACCGAAGATTAATTCCGGCATACGAAATCAGAGCAAGCAATACGGTTGCTCCCATGACTCCTGCATGGATCCCTTCTGCAGTTGTACCACCCTGAATATCAATATAATCACTATTTAAGGCCTCCATATAAAATTTCCACCCAAGTTGTTTTTCACCGATCATGTTTGCCAGTAAGGCATGTACAACCCGGCTGAGCGTCGATCCATGAGATGTTCTTTGAATATAATACTGAAAATTCCTCCATAACAGATCATCGGGAATGGTATAGCCCATTTCGGTAATGATTTGATGAACCTCATCCTGATCGATATTATAGAAAGTCATCAGTGTGTCGGCCTGTTTTGCCACCTGGTAATCATCCGGTGATTTGCCTTCCGCTTTAAGGATCCTGTCCATCCTGTGAATATTTTCATATTTTTCTTTATAAGCAGGCCAGTCCAGCTCTTTGAGTTTGAAATAATCACAGAACTGTGCAATGATCCCCTCATCGGTTATTTCCAGGTAAAGGTTTTGAGCTATTTCTTTCCAATGGGATAATTCTTCATGGGTCAGATTTATTTTTTTTGTGGCATCACCAACTGTTGCAGGCTGGTTAAACAGTTCTGAAGCTTTCGTGAAAAGCCAGCTAACCATTATGTTTGTATAAGCATTATCTTTCACACCGCCTTTTTCAGCACCCGGATATTTTTCATGAAATTCATCAGGTCCCATAACCTGATCCATTGAATATTTGCCGGTGGCTTTATCCAACCTGGATTTACTTGCCCAGAAACGGCAAATTTCAAAGAACATTTCAGACCCGTAATTTCGCATGAATTCTTCATCCAGCGTGGTCCAATAGTAGTTCCATATATTCAAGACGATAGCAACGGATATATGTCGCTGAAGTGAGCTGTAATCATCTCCCCACTCTCCTGACAGAGGATTAAGATGGACTATCTGTGTCTCTTCCCTCCCATCGCTGCCACTCTGCCATGGAAACATTGCTCCTTCATACCCATGTTGCCTCGCATATTCCCGTGCACGCTGCAGTCGCCTGTAACGGTATATAAGTGCAGACCTGGTTATTTCAGGAAAATGGATATTAAATAATGGAAGGATATAGAGCTCATCCCAGAAGATATGTCCGCGGTAAGCCTCACCGTGTAATCCACGGGCTGGTATACCGGTATCCTGCCATGTATAATGAGGTGAAGCTGTCACTAATAAGTGATAAATATGCAGCCGGATCAGCATCTGTGCATGCCTGTCTCCCGTTATCCTGATATCAGCCTCGTTCCAGAGTTCTTTCCATTTCCCGGTACTCTGAAGATAGATCTGGTCGAATGACCCTGCCAATTTAACTTTGTCAATTGCTGTGATTAAAACAAGTCCACGCTCTGTTTCCATCGAGGTGTATAGCTTTACAACTTTTTCAGTTGTTCCTGATTGACCCTTCTGAAGCTCCAGGTCAAATTCCGTTTCAATTATTCCAGGTAGTGTGGTATGTAAATAAACCGGCGCAATTTCATGGTTGCTGATAAATACTTTTAACCGTGCTGCTTCGGCTATTTCTATCTCTGACTGGTTTGTCCTGACAAGAAGATATTGAATATCTTTTTCACCTCCCTGCTGTACTGGTTCAAGATGATCCTGTTCAAGCTGCCTGTATCTCTCAACGCCATCATTCAGTATGGTGCCATTCAAGATTGACCTTATACGGAGTAATCCTGCATAATTCAATGGTGTAAGTGTGTAACGTATGGAGGCTGTGTGCGGATCGTACATGCTGGCAATCCGCCTGGATTCAATTTTTGTTTGCTTGCCATCAGGACTGGCCACAACCATGGATCTGTATAAGACTCCATCATCAAAGGTGAGTCTCCGGTGAATAGAATGAATTGTCCATTCGTTCGGATTAAACCAGGGATCATCACCAATTCTGAAGGTTATACTCAACCAGTTCGGACAGTTTACCAGGTCTTCATTTTCGATATCCCTCCCGGCAATCCTGGAGATCCTGCGGTTATAAAGTCCTGATATATAAGTTCCCGGATAATTTGTGTCAACCGCTGCAGATTCCTCAAGCGCTCCCCTGGTTGCAAAATGACCGTTCCCGACAGTCAGTAAAGCCTCCCTGGATTTTTCCTTCTGAGGATCATAATCATTATATTTAATCGACCACTTTTCCTTTTCCAGCCCTTCCTTAAACCATTTATCCAGGGCTTCTATTCCTCCCAGTTCTGCAATATCCTCCACCACAATATCTGCTCCATTTTTCAGTAATTCAGAGATATTGCCTTCCCTGGCAATACCAAGGACAAGTCCGAAATTACCTTTTTTCCCGGCTTCAACACCACTCACGGCATCTTCAACAATAACAGATTGTTCATAATCAACACCAAGATTATCACATGCAGTAGTAAAAATATCAGGCTCCGGTTTTCCTTTCAGACCTAATTCTGCTGATACTTCACCGTCAACCCTTGTCTCGAACAATGATAATAATCCCGCCCTTTCAAGGACAGTCCTGCAATTTTTACTGGAAGAAGCAACACCTACTTTTAAACCTTCATCCTTAAGCTCCCTGATCAGGTTAACCGTAGATTCGTATACCTCCACACCATCTCGTTTCAATACTTCATTGAAAAATTCATTTTTTTTATTGCCCAGGCCACAGATTGTTTCCCGGTCGGCATCATCGGAAGGATTACCGTATGGGATATGGATGCCCCTTGACACCAGAAATGACTCAACTCCCTTATATCTTGGTCTACCATCAACATATGGTAAATAATCATCATTATGTGTAAACTGCCTGAATGGTTCACCATATTCCTTCTCCCTGTACCTCAAATAATCATTAAACATTTCACGCCATGCAGCAGAGTGTACAAGTGCTGTTTTTGTAATCACACCGTCCAGATCGAAAATGACTGCGTGAAAGTTATGTTTTTCCATACTCAACTTCCTGCCCTTTTAAAATCACGTTAACCAGACTTTTTGCCAAAGATACTATAACAGGTTAACCTTTCAAGAACCTGACCGATAAAATTAGTATATTAGCAGGAAGCAGGGAGTTATGAGCAGGAAGTAAGGACTATGAAGTAGGGAGTAAGAAGTATGGAGTAAGGAGTAAGGAGTAAGAAGTATGGAGTAAGGAGTAAGAAGTATGGAGTAAGGAGTAGAGAGTACAGCGTATAGAGTTGGAGTTGGGAGTTGGGAGTAAGGTCTTGGAAGAGGGGGTGAACAGGGGAATGGGAGAAGGAGAAATGAATAGGGATAATGAGGTTGTTTTTTGAAATAAATATTATGTAAGTAAATTCTGTAGAATTAAGTCATCCCGATCAGCCTCAGGCTGAGAGGGATCTCATAATTGCAGGTGACCAGACAGGATTTTGTATTCACTTAAAATAAAAAATATGGAGAAAATTAAAGCAGTTGAATGCACAAAATATGGTCCTCCTGATGTTCTCAAATTTACTGAGATTAATAAACCTATGCCCAGAATTAATGAAGTTCTCATTAAGATACATGCTACATCAGTAACTGCAAGCGATTGTATAGTACGTGGTTTTAAACTTCCAAGGCGATCGCCACGAGGAATATTGATGGGATTTGTGCTTGGGTTTAAGAAACCAAGAAACTCCATACTGGGAATGATTATATCCGGGACAGTTGAATCTAAAGGGGAAAATGTAACCCGTTTTAATAAAGGAGATGCGGTATATGGTTGGACACTTAAGGATGGATTTACTGTTCGATTTGGTACTTATGCCGAATATAAATGTATGCCGGAAAACAGCGTGATCGTATTAAAACCTGACAACATCACCTTTGAACAAGCTGCCGCAATCCCATATGGAGCATTGATAGCATTACATTACCTAAAAAGAGGAAATATTCAACAGAGAAAAAATGTTCTTGTTTATGGAGCTTCAGGAGCGATTGGTTCTGCTGCTGTTCAGCTTGTAAAGTATTTCGGAATGGAAGTAACTGGTGTTTGTAGTACTAATAACCTGGCAATGGTAAAATCATTGGGAGCTGATTCGGTAATAGATTATACAAAAGAGCAGCCTGAAGATCTTAAAAAAGATTTTGACCTCATACTTGATGCAGTTGGCAGATGGAAGGATTCAAAATTTAAACAACAATGCAATAAAGTATTAGCTCCAGGAGGTAAATACATCTCGGTGGATGATGGATCTCCAAAAGCAAGTATTAATGACCTGGAATTAATCAGTGAAATTGTTAAAGAAGGAAAGTTGAAAGCAATTATCGATAAATCCTATCCTCTTGAAGAAATGTTTGAAGCACATCGATATGTTGATAAAGGCCATAAAAAGGGAAATGTTGTGATAAATATATAATAATATAATATCAGATAAAACGAACACACAACAATGCATATATCATGTGGGAAATAGTGCTGATTTGTAGGTCTGGTTCATTTGTTTGCCATTATCCCGAATTAAGCAGAAATAGCTTTGAATTCCACATGGCATATATTCTCAATTTAAGAGTGCATAAAACCTCTGATAAAAATAAATGAATCCATAGCAAAAGTATGATAACTTATTGGTAAAGAAGGTCATCAGCTAACTTAAGAAGCGTAATATCCTGGGATTTTATTGCATATCAAAGGAATATACTTTAAAAAAGTACTTGAAATGATTCCTGAAAGGAGTATAGTTTCCAGGGGAGGTTCAGCAATACTTACCGAGATTGGTCTGATATATAATTGCATTAACTAATGAATCAACTACTTAATTATCAATTGAATAAACTACCGAACAACAAATCATGGGCAAATTAATACTGATTACAAACGAATTACCCTATATCCTGACCCGCGATGACAAAGGAGAACTGATTCCCGGTATCAGGGAAACAGGATTTCCCGTCGCCATATCACCTTATTATATGGAAAAGGACTGTATCTGGTATGGTTCACCCGGAATCGATTCCGAAGATTTAAGTAAACGGGAAAAAGGAATGGTAGTGGAATTACTCAAAGATATGAATTGTTACCCTGTTTTCTTACCCGGGGAAGAACGGAAAAGATTTCTGGATGGATTCTGTTACAGGACAATCTGGCCGTTATTTCATTATTTTAATCAGAATACTATTTACGAGGAAAAACACTGGGAAGCATATATCAAAGTCAACAGAATCTATGCAGATGCAGTTTATGAGCATCTTGAAGAGGGTGACAGAATCTGGATACAGAATTACCAGCTAATGTTACTGCCGGGATTACTCAGGGAAAAGAATCCGGATATCCCGATTGGGTTTTTCCTCCATATACCCTTTCCATCTTTTGAGATGTTCAGATTACTGCCGTGGCGCAGCCAGATCCTTGAAGGATTGCTGGGTGCGGATCTTGTCGGATTTCATACGTACGATTATGAAAGGCATTTTATGAGTTGTGTCCGCAGGCTTCTTGGTTATGAATCTGTGTTGAACCGGATACATCTTGAAGAACGTACTGTAAAAGTAGATTTTTTTCCTCTGGGAATTGATTACCAGAGATTTCATAATGCAACCCTGAATAAACTGAATTCTTTTACAGAATCGCCTTTAAGAAAAACACTCATTGATCAAAACCTCATGGGCAAAGATAAAAAGCTTATTCTTTCAATTGACAGGCTTGATTATACGAAAGGTATAGCCCGGCAACTCCGTGCATTTGAACTATTTCTGGAAAAATATCCGAGTTATCGTGGAAAAGTCAACCTGTTATTTTATGTCACTCCCTCAAGGGAATCTGTTGAACAGTACAAAATCCTGAAACGTGAACTGGACGAGCTTGTGGGAAAAATAAATTCCCGTTTTGGAAATATAAGCTGGATTCCAATCCGTTATTTTTATCGAACTATCTCCTTCGATGAAATCATCGAACTTTACATCGTATCTGACATCGCTTTAATAACACCGGTCAGGGATGGTATGAACCTGATAGCAAAAGAATTCATTGCATCTAAAATTGACCGCAAAGGAGTTTTGATTATCAGTGAAATGGCAGGTGCATCGAAGGAGATGAGTGAAGCCATTATTGTCAACCCGAATAACCAGATAGAAATGGCTGATGCAATAAAGGAAGCTCTTGAAATGCCGGAAAAGGAACAACTTCAAAGAAATGAAATCCTGCAAAAAAGATTACAACGGTATAATGAGGAAAAGTGGGCAACTGATTTTCTGAACAGCCTGGACGAAGTCATGAAAATTCAGGAGATTAAACGTGCCAGGAAAATTAATCCGGATTTGAGAGCTCAGATTAAAACCAAATATTCTGCAGCAACCCGGAGATTGTTCTTCCTGGATTATGATGGTACATTGATCGGCTTTCATAAAGATCCGCAGGCCGTATATCCCGATGAGGAGCTCTATGACATACTCAAAAACCTTACCGAAACGAAAGGTAATAAAGTTATTATCATAAGTGGCAGAGACAAAGAAACCCTGGGTAAATGGTTCTCCAAAATCAGAAGAATAGGCTTTATTGCAGAACATGGAGTATGGTCAAAAGAACCCGGGGGAGAATGGGGGATGACGGAACAGATTGATAAACAATGGATGGATGTAATACGGCCTACACTTGAATTTTATGTAGACCGGACACCCAGATCTTTTATTGAACAAAAAAATTATTCCCTTGTCTGGCATTACCGCGATGCAGATCCCGACCTTGGTGAGATCCGTTCCTGGGAATTGAAAGAGGATATGAAGGAAATGACAGCAAACCTTAATCTCGAGATCATGGATGGGGATAAAGTTATCGAGATTAAAAATTCAGGAATAAATAAAGGCAGGGCAGCATTAAATAAAATTGGCAACCAGAAATTTGACTTTATCCTGGCTGTTGGAGATGATTGGACAGATGAATATACTTTTGGTGCTATGCCGGAAGAAGCCATCACCATTAAGGTGGGCACCAAAACCACAAAAGCCAGGTATTATATTGATGACGTGGAGGATGTAAGGAGATTATTGAAGGATCTGGTGTAACAGGATTTATGGCCCAGAGATAAAGGGTGGTGGTGCAACAAATATTAAATAAATTATCCTTTCGGTATAATCAAGTTATCCCGTTGCGAGACGACGGAAGGAACTCGTAATCCAACAGGCCAGCCAGCTGAGAACTCCCGATAGAATAAGCGATCTGCCCACCTTTTTAAGGATTGATATGCTGTAAACCGTAATCATAGTTATGATACTTATACTTCCTATCAGGTAAGCCAGGTTAAATCCGATATGTTCGGATAATGATAACAATAAAATATAGAAAACACAGAGTGCCAGGCCGATTAATAAGTATTGAATCGGATGGATACGGTATTTATTCAGAATCTCAAAGAAGAAGAAAACCATAAATGTTAAGGCAATGAACATTATTGCATATTTAATAGATCGCATCGTCTTCTGATATTGGTCTACCGACAGAATTAACCTTACTCCAAAGGCAGATTCTTCAATTTTGTACTTTGCTCCTGTCCATTTTTGTGGGTAATTCCTGTTCAGATTAAGGATCTTCCATTTTGCCTCAAAACCGTTTTCATCAATAACTCTCTCATCAGGCAGAAACGCACCTTCAAAACCTGGATTTTTCCAACCAGATTGGAGACTTACCAGGGTCTGTTTACCCAAAGTGGTAAAATTCAGCGTCTCACTCCCATTGATATCTAAATCAAATTCAAATCTGTACGTATCAGGTCCTTGAACTTCAACTCCCAAATGAAATCCTGAAGGTATCACCTCATCGGATAAAATTCCAGGATTTACATACTTCCCGTTATTATTCCAGTTAATCATTACCGGGTTTTGGATCCCTCTCATGTCTGATACACCAACCATAATAAATGCTTCATCCCAGTAAATATCGGATTCTTTGATATTCAGATCGGTAAAGACAGGCTGAGTGAAGAATTCATTTATTGAAAGGCTTGAATTATATAAAATGGTTTTATAGATCCCCCGGTACCGGATCTCAGGATTAATTTCCCCGGTAATATTTAATTCCTCGGGAAGAAAGTAAGCATATTTCTTTGTCTCAATTATTTCATTATTCTTCTTCGTAAATTCACCATATGGAACAGCCAATACCGGCCACTAAAATATTGAGCTTCTGCCCAGCTTGAAATGATATCCTGCCTGGCATCTTCAAGAATAGTTTCCCTTTCCCTGACAAGATTTTTAATCATAGCACCCGGAATAAGCAATGCAAGAATCAGCAATCCAATAATAATTATCTTAAATGTTGAGGAGTTCCAGAATGAAACCGGTCTGGTTTGAATCTTCTCATCCTTGATTAACATCCTTTTGTCGATTTGTTAGAAAACGGTACCTCTTTCGATTATAGTATAAAAAGAATGTTAATAAATGTTATAGGGAGGAGGGAGGGTGAGAGAATGAGAGAGAGCAGTGGAGCGTGGGATGGAAAGACCGATTAAAAGTGAAGAAGGCTGTGTCACAACGTAATGTTAATGTATCAGTTGAAGTAAGATGAATTATTTTTTACAGATTTCGTAGAACTTAGTGCGCGGATTTTATTCAACTTGTCGACCTAAGGGGGATTTGCGAAATCAGCGGCACAATCTGCGATAACCTGTGAGAAGCCTTGAAAGTCTTTCTGATCGGTTTCAATTCATTTTTGCTATGTTACGACACATCCCCACATTCTTGAACCGGGATGCAGATGTTAAACTCCCAATCCTACCCCACACCCATCCCGAAAATTAGCAATCCGCCTTTGGTGGTTGCGTTAATTTTCGAGGATTTTCGAAATGGTAAAGGAATCGAAGATTCCTACCATTTCGGGACCGGGTACCAGGAACGGGGAACCGACAACCATTTCTATTCATACCTCAATGTATCGGCCGGATTGGCTGTGCCAGCCTTAATACTCTGATAACTGATGGTGATGAGGGCAACAAGATAAGCCAATAAGGCAGTAAGAAAAAAGATCCATACAGGCAGATTGATCCTGTAGGCATACATCTGCATATATTTCCTGACAATAATATATGCTACCGGCCATGCCAGGATATTTGCCAGGAGAACCCAGCGGGTAAAATTCCCTGTAAGCAGGAAAACTACCCTTGAAACGGTTGAGCCTAATACTTTCCGCACGCCGATCTCCTTTACCCGTTGTTCTGTGCTGTAAAGTGCCAGACCGAATAATCCCATACATGCAATAATGATAGCCAGAATAGCAATATACAGGAGCATGGAGCTCATTTTCTTCTCTGCCCGGTACATATCATTAAAGACATCATCAAGGAAAGAATATTCAAATGGTTCGTTCGGATCTAGGCTTTCCCAGGCAAGCCGGATATTATTAATCAGGGCACTCAGGTTATCCGTCTTAAACCTGACCAGAAGAAAATCATAACCAATGTAAGGATTCATATGGAAGATAAGAGGACCGATATCTTCGTGAAGTGTAGCAAAATGAAAATCTTTTATCACACCAATAATTTGGTGATCACCACCACGGGATATGGTTTTTTCAAGCGGATTTTCCCAGTTCAGTTCTTTCGCCAGCGTCTCATTGATCATATATGCATCCCTGTCGGAAGCAAATTCCTTTGAAAATCCCCTGCCCTGTAAAACCTGTAATCCCATTGTCTGTATATAATCATAATCCACATCCACGGCATTAAACATCAGCCACTGTTCAAATCCTTCCGGTCTGTAACCATTGCTCGTAAATCCCCTTCCGGGAATCTCAGAAGTAGCTGACAAGCTTAGAATTCCTGGAATATTTTTCAGGTTCTCCTTCACGAGTTCGTATTTATTTTTGAAATCTTCACTTGTAAATTGCAGTAAAAGGATATTTTCCTTTTGATATCCAACATCCTTCGCTTTAATATATCCAAGCTGAGAATAAATGACAAGTGTACAGATGATCAAAATAAGAGAAATTGCAAACTGTAACAGTACGAGAATATTTCTGAATCCAGACCTGCTCTTCTGTCCGGAAAATATTCCTTTCATCACACTTGCCGGTCTGAAAGAAGATATGTAAAATGCCGGGTAACTGCCAGCCAGGATACCTAACACAAGGACAAAGACCGGAATGCCAATGATCAGATCCAGGTTTTGCAACTGATATAATTCCAAATTTCTGCTCACTATATTATTGAATACAGGAAGGAGTACTTCAATCAGTACAAGAGCCAGGATAAGGGCAATGATACTCATCACCACCGACTCACCCAGGAACTGTCCTATCAGGCTTTTCCTGGCTGCGCCCAGCACTTTTCGCATTCCAACTTCTTTGGCCCGCCGGGTTGATTTTGCAGTTGTAAGATTGATAAAATTGATACAAGCAATAAACAGGATGAAAAGCGCTACGGCTGAATATATATAAATATTTGCCATTGAACCTACAGTACCAATTTCTCCCGCATACCCTCCTTTGAGGTGAATAGCTTTCACAGGCTGGAGTGATGCATTGATAGAATTGTTGTATCTTTCATATATGATATTAATATGCTTGTACATGAAATCAGGAAGTTTGGCTTCAACTTCTTCTTCAGAAACTCCTGGTTTCAGTTCTACATAGTGATAATACTGCATGCCTCCATTCCAGTCCATGTAAAGCCGCTTATCCTGATATAAACTGGAGAATGATATCAATGAAGAAAACTGTAAATGAGAATTAGCCGGAGGAGACTGTACCACACCTGTAATGATCAGGTCATCCTTGTTGTTCCATCGGAGAACTTTGCCCACCGGATTTTCACTTCCGAAAATATTCCTGGCTATTTCTTCATTCAACACAAGTGAATAGGGTTCCCTCAGGACAGTCTCAGGATTTCCCAGTAACAGATTATAAGAGAACATTTTAAAGAACAGGGAATCGGCATATAACACATGTTCTGCTTTATATGACCTGTTCATATATGTTAAAAATCCCTGCCTGTATCCGGTGAGCCGCGTCACATTATTCACCTCTGGAAATTCCGCTATCAGGTCTGGAGTAACAGGTGCCGTCATCTGCGGGGAGATTGTCCTTGAATCCGGCATCACCAGCTCAAAAACCATTCGGTATAGATGATCTTTTTTCTCGTGAAACCTGTCATAACTGACCTCATGCTTAATAAAAATAAGGATCAGGAGGCTGCAGGTAATACCAATAGCAAGGCCAAAGATGTTAATCAGGGCATAAACAGGATTCCTCAGAAGATTGCGTAATGCGGTTATTAAATAATTACTAAGCATAATGATAATACCTATATGAGATTAGCGAAGTCTTGAGAATACCTTAATAAAATATTCTTATCCCGATTTCGAGAGGAATATCTTATAAAATCTTTTTAATATTTTCTGTCACGATGTGTCCATCGAACAGCTGCACGATCCGGTGTGCCTTTTCCGCATCTGATGGGGAGTGGGTTACCATAATGATAGTGGTTCCATCCTTATTCAGTTCGGTTAAAAGATTCATCACCTCTTCTCCGTTCGCGCTGTCAAGATTACCTGTTGGCTCATCTGCAAGGATCAGCTTTGGCCGCGTCACTACCGCTCTCGATATTGCTACCCTTTGTTGTTGTCCGCCACTTAATTGCTGTGGAAAATGTTTTTTCCTGTGTGCTATTTTCATGCGGTCAAGCACCTCATTAACCATTCTCTTTCGATCCGATCCGCTCACCTTCATATACAGCAGTGGTAGCTCAACATTCTCATATACAGTCAGTTCATCAATAAGGTTAAAACTCTGAAAAACAAATCCTATATTCCCCCTGCGCAGGTTTGTACGCTGACGCTCTTTGTAATTTGATACTTCAATCCCATCAAAATACAATTCTCCATCTGTTGGATTATCAAGCAATCCAACAATATTCAGGAGTGTAGATTTACCACAACCTGATGGGCCCATAACCGCAACAAATTCACTATTGGTAACATCCAGGGTTACTTTGTTCAGGGCAGTTGTTTCGACTTCATCCGTACGGAAAACTTTGGTTAGCTCTTTTGTTGAAATCATAACAGTTAATTTTTAATGATTTACAATTGGTATTCAATTAATGTACCATTGATCGTAAAATATTGATTAGGTTTACTTTATATTTAACAAAACAAAAATTTAAATACAAAAAATTGTATCATTGTGAAACAAAAAATGTTTCATACTGAAACAAGTTTTGTAATTTTAAATGTTGATAGACCTGACAGATTCGTGGACTTTATCATAATTCTCTGATTAAAACCTGATAAATGTTTAAACCACAAGTGATACAAAGTACATCACGAAGGCCACAAAGGATTATGATTTTGTACCTTGGTGTACCTTTATGGGAACCTTAGTGTACCTTTGTGGTTAAATTTTAAAATCCAAATTATTTGACTGAAGCAGAAAAAATCTCAAAGTCTAAAATCATTTTTTAATAAATGTCTTTAAAAACCGGTAAGATATTAGTTATTGACGATGATCAGGATATTCTGCTGACAACAAAAGTTGTTTTAAAAAAACAATTTGATACCATTGTGACAGAGACTGATCCAGAAAGAGTATTTCAGGGCATCAGAGATGGTATATATGATGTTATCCTGCTTGATATGAATTTCAGGGTTGGTGCCACCAGCGGAAAAGAAGGGCTGGAATGGTTAAGAAAGATTGTCAAAACAAATCCGGATGCCCTAGTCATCATGATCACAGCCTACGGAGATATCGATCTTGCTGTTCAAGCAATGAAAGAAGGGGCCATTGATTTTATTGTCAAACCATGGGATAACAAGAAGTTACTCGCTACTGTAACCAGTGCACACAAACTCAGTGAATCGAGGAAAGAAATAGCTAATCTCAGGGAAAAACAGGTCATCCTGAAAGAAGAGATCGACCAACACTATAGTGAAATAATTGGTCAGTCTGAAGAAATGGAAAAAGTTTTTGAGACAATTAGAAAAGTCTCTGTAACGGATGCCAATATATTAATACTTGGTGAAAATGGTACCGGCAAGGAGCTTGTTGCACGGGCTATTCATAAAAATTCCACGCGTGCTGCACAGATATTCATACCTGTTGATCTTGGTGCGTTACCGGAAACATTATTTGAGAGTGAACTTTTCGGACATGTTAAAGGTGCTTTCACCGATGCCAGGGAAAACAGGTCCGGCCGCTTTAAAATTGCCTCCGGAGGAACACTGTTTCTGGATGAGATAGGCAATCTCTCCCTCCCGCTCCAGGCTAAATTATTAAGTGCAATAGAAAAACGTCACATTACTCCTGTTGGCTCAAATGAGCAGATCCCGGTTGATATTCGACTGATCTGTGCTACGAATACGCCCCTTTATGAACTGGTAAGTGAAAAAAAGTTCAGAGAAGATCTGTTATACCGTATTAATACAGTTGAAATACGGGTCCCCCCATTAAGAGAGAGAGTATCCGATCTACCTTTGCTCACAGATTATTTTAAAGATATTTATGCAAGAAGATATAGTAAAGGAAAGGTAAAAATCTCCCGTGATAGTTATCATAAGCTGTGCCGGTACAACTGGCCTGGAAATATCAGGGAGTTACAGCATGTTGTGGAACGCGCAATCATACTGAGTGAATCAGACATTCTTAAACCGGATGATTTTCTTGTTGAACGTTTTGAAATACGGCATCAGATAAAGGAAATATTGAACATGGAAGAAGTCGAAAAGCAAACCATCCTGAATGCCCTGGAGAGAAATAATCATAACATGACCAAGGCTGCAGAAGAACTTGGAATGGCAAGAACAACCCTGTACAGGAAAATGAAAAGATATGATATCTAAAAGTTTTCGGTTGAGAGCAATTATCAGGATTGTTCTGATCGGGGCAGTCATGGGAGCCCTGGTATTTTCGTTAAATCAGGAGAAATGGTATGTTGCGACAGGAGTTTCGACAATTATGATTCTGCTTCTTCTGGTTGAACTGTTCCATTTTATTGACCGTTCAAACCGTGAATTCCGTAACCTGATCCTTTCCCTTAAACATCATGATTTCACTCAATCCCCTGCTTCCAGGTTCAAAGAAAAATCTTTCAGGGAACTTGAAGATGCATTTAGCGAGATCCAGAAAACATATCGCAACGCAAGAATTGAGCGGGAGGTTCATTATCAATACCTGCAATTTATTATTAATCATATTAATGTCTCCCTCATATGCTTCCGCCAGGACGGTACGGTAAGTCTGTTCAACCCGGCAGCGAGAAAAATGCTCGGTCTTTCCCAACCTGACAACATCCAGGCAATAAAAAAAATAAATACAGATCTCTTTGAGCTGATGAAGAAACTTGGGTCAGGTCAGAATGAATTAATCAGGATTATCTTCAAGGGAGAACTCATGCATCTTTCAGTTTATGTAACTGAATTTAAGCTGCAGGATGTACCCCATAAACTTGTATCTATTCAAAATATTAAAGAGGAGTTAGAGGCACAGGAGCTGGAGTCGTGGCAAAAACTGATACGTGTGCTTACACATGAGATTATGAATTCTGTTACACCTGTATCCTCCCTGAGCAATGCCATCAATGAGATGCTGACTGAAGATGGTGGAAAAAGAAAACCTATAAATCAGATCCCGGCTGATGATCTTGACGATATGTATAACAGCCTGAAAACAATAGAAGAAAGAAGCAAAGGTTTATTGAATTTTGTAAGTACCTACAAAAACCTGACGCGACTACCCCGGCCAAATTTACTTCCCGTCAGACTCGAGGAGCTGTTCAATCATGTCCTGAACCTCATGAAAAAAGTAATGGATAAACAAAATATTACCCTTGAAGTAAAAATTGAGGGATCTGATCTGACAATATATGCTGACAGGGATATGATCATGCAGGTGCTTATTAACATGCTGGTAAATGCAAAAGACGCACTAGACCGGAGAAAGGATAAAAAAATTAAACTTAGTGCCTTCCGCCTGAGGGAAAAGGTATTTATCCAGGTATTTGATAATGGGCCTGGTATCGATCAGGAGAGTATAGATAAAGTGTTTATCCCATTCTTCACTACCAAGAAAAAAGGTTCAGGTATAGGACTGAGTCTTGCAAGACAGATCATGAGATTGCATAAGGGGAGTATCTATTTTACCACTGAGGAGGGAAAAGGGACAACCTTCACACTGGAGTTTTAGACAGACTTTATCAGTCCTATAAAGTGGGATGTGAAAAGAGACGCTGACACTTAATAAGGCTAATCATTTATTTCATTCCTTGACCACCTTCAGTATCTCCATCCCCCACGGAGTTACAACCTGTACTAAATACATTCCTTCTCCCACTTCACAGCCATTATTTGTTTTTCTATCCCACTCGAAGACATGCATTCCGTCAACCAGGTAACCGGACGCCAGCTTACACATCTCTTTACCGGTAATATCAAAAATATTAATTGAAACCTTAACTGGCTGTCCGGACTGTATGATGATATATAAATCATCCTTTGAAGGATTGGGGTATACGATGGCTGAAAAATTCCGGTAGGAGAAATTATTATTATCCTTCAGTATGAACTCGGGTGTTGTTAATTTCTTATCTGTATATAACCTGTATTCGCCGGGTTGAAGGTTTATCAATCCATGGACATCTGTTACGGAAATTGAATCGCCTATAAAATACTCATACCAGGTTCCTGTGTGCTGGAAATCCGGATCAATCTCCCCCGCTGTTATGTCAAAATTTCCCAGGACCGTTACGTTCATACCAGGATCGTTGAGATTAATGCGTTTCAATTTCAATGACAGGCTGTAGGAATAATCTGATGTCATGAACACTTCATGATTCTGTCTGAGTTCATGAAGGAATTTATACACCTGGTAAAGGTGTTTGTGATTTGTATCAAAATAATAATACCACCTGAATGGTTTTTCACCGGTCCTGCCATTATAGTTGATCGATATATCATAACCCAGTTCACCAAATTGCCATATCATTTTTGGTCCCGGTATTGTAAGGAAAAACAGGGTGGCGAGTTCCATCCTTGCGAGTGCAGTTACAGGATCCCTGGTATTATAATCACCGGAGGATAATCCTCCTGAGAGGATTTTATACATGATCCGCTCCTCATCATGGCTCTCCATATATGTCACCAGGTTTGGCTCATCCCATCCTCTCTGGATGGAGGTGCCCCATGATAGATTCGAAGTATAACCCCTGGCTGCATTGGTATATTCATAATTCATATTACCCCATAACATCATGCCGTAACCGGCCAGTTCCTTTTCTTCCGTATTATCGGCAAAATGTTCAAGAATAACATATGCATCAGGATTAATGGTCCAGATCTGGTCGGCCATTCTTTTCAGGATATTTATTCTTGAAGCATCATAGCCCCCCCCATCCCCCGGTGTATTGGTAAATCCTTTTGTAAAATCAAACCTGAAACCATCGACTTTATATTCTGCCAGCCAGTATGCATTAACCCGGTCTACAAAAGCTTTTGTATCCTCACTTTCATGGTTGAAATCGTAGCCCCATGAAAACACAGGATTGGGAGATTCCTCATTATACCAGGGATTATCCGCGGATGGTTTACTATCTGTACTATTGAAATATAGTTGAACAAGCGGTGACTGGCCATAAGAATGATTCAGCACCATATCCAGAATTACAGCTATACCTCTTGCATGACATGAATCAATGAAAGCTTTCAGATCATTTTTTGGACCGTAATATTTATCAGGAGCAAAATAGAATGAAGGATTATATCCCCAGCTAAGGTTCCCCTCAAATTCGTTTACCGGCATCAGCTCAATAGCATTAACTCCCAGGTTATCAAGGTAGTTCAGGGTATCGGTTAATGTTTGATAATCATGCCTCGCAATAAAATCCCGTACCAGTAATTCATAAATAACCAGGGCGGTTTTTGGAGGAGGCTGAAAATCATTCACGCGCCATAAATATTCATCCTGGTCTGTCTGAAATACAGAGACAATACCTGTAGCCATCCCTGCAGGGTATTCAACCAGATCAGGATAAGTTTCGCCGGGGATATAGGGATCATTCCAGGGATCGAGTAATTTGTCGGCATAAGGATCAGCGATGTGGATACTTCCATCAACGAGATACTGATACCGGTATTCTTTCCCCAATTCTAATCCATTAATATCCAGCCAGAATCTTTTTTCATCGGGTGTAACTTTCATATATCCATTACCACGGGCAAGCCATTCTGTATTATCCCCGATTACAAATACAAATTCTTTCAGTGGAGCATATAGAACCAGTGTAACCGATGTATCACCCATGTAGTTTATTCCATCCCTTACCCCATCAGGCAATGCCTCAATAACCGGATCCTGCCTGACATAATAGAAAAAGGAATCAGCAACAAATTCCGGATAATCATAGGCAATAACCTTTACAAAGTTTTCACCGGGTATGTCTGCAATGATCGAATGAGTGAGAGATACCGAATCATCACCGGTTTTAATATAAATATCATTGATAAATAGAGAAATCGAATCAGCATCGGTAGCGGATGCAGCTACACTGATTGTATCATTTTGCTCAACAATAACAGCATGCTGATCCGGGTTGATAATACTTACATTTAATCCCGACTCAAACACTTCTGCAAATATATCTTTCCCGCCCGTTTCTTTACCTTCATAATAAGCAGATCCTGAATAGGGAAAATCACTACGGAAAACAAAAGCCAGGTGTGTTATCTGTTCGGTGACCGGCACACCATAATAATCACGGATGGTTGGCTCAATCTCAAGTTTATAGTAATTTGGTGATATCCTCGTTAATTTGGACTCAGGAGTGTTCTGTCCCCAGTTTGTCTTAACATATTTCCAGTCAGATCCGGTTGTGCTTTTATCTGTCAGCACACCGGTATGCGCATATACATCACCCGTATAATCCTTCAATCCTGCTGTTCCCTGCGTGGCATCAAAATATACTGTCACCGGCTGATCCACCAGTGGTATATCCGGATCAGTGACAATGATCTGGGCATTGGAAATGAAACCTGTTACTAAAAGAATTAAAAGAACTGGAGCTCTGTTATTTGTCATTGGTAACTTATTAGGCCAGTACTATTATAATATGTCCGGTTGGAAACCGGACCTTTCTGTCTCATTCTTTGAGGTATTGCTGCCGGTTGAAAACCGGCAGAACTTTCACCGGTTAACAACCGGATTTACATATTACATCCGGAATATCATCATCTGCAGGTTGACAACCTGCAGAACTTTTTCCTTTTTTCCTTCTTCCATGCTACTTTAATTCCAGTATCAGCGGTGACATGCCGGGGACAGTAATCTCATCGTGGAGTTCATATTCCCTGCCGGTGATCACATCTCTACCTTTAGTAATACCATTCAGCATTTCATTAAACCGATGAATTTCCAACTTTTGATCCTCTTTGTTTTTATTCAGGATAACCATCACTTTATGATCCTTATCGTGCCTGAAATAAACATATATTCCATTCTCCGGCACAAAATGTGTCATCTTCCCGGAATGGACAGCAGTATTATTTTTCCGCCATTTCAGGATTGTTTTAATAAAGTTCTGTATTTCCTTTTCCTTTTCTGAAAGGCCTGTACCGGTAAATCCATTAATTTTATCACCCGTCCATCCTCCCGGAAAATCTTTCCTGATATACCCGTGTTCATTGCTTTCAGTATGTGTCATTAATATTTCTGTTCCATAAAAGATCTGGGGGATCCCACGGGTTGTCAGGATATAGGCAATACCAAGTTTAAAAAGTTCGGCATCCATTCCAACCTGCATATAAAAACGACTCATATCGTGATTATCCGCAAACACCACCAGGTTGTACGGATCGGGATAAAGAAAATCATTGGCCAGCATATCATAAAGCCTCTGGAGGCCGCTGTTCCAGCCTTCTTCTTCCGTGAGTGCCCTGGCAAGAACGCTCTGGAGCGGGAAATCCATCAGGCTCGGCAAGTTTCCTGGATAACCATCATAATTGTGCTGACCCTTCTGCCAGTAGGAAACAATAGCGGGATTATCGGTCCACTCCTCTCCTGCTATGTTCAAACAGGGATATTCATCCAGTACCATCCGGCTCCATTCCGACATGGCATATTTGAATGGGTATGGATAGGTGTCCATCCGGATCCCGGCAAGCCCCAGGTACTCGATCCACCAGATACTGTTCTGAATCATGTATATGGCCAGGAAAGGATTGGTCAGGTTGAGGTCAGGCATTGTGGGTACAAACCAGCCTTCAACCATCATTTTCGTATCAATGTCCGAGGCATGTGGATCCTGGTTGACCGTCCGTCTGTGATTGGTTATCTGGAAATCGGGATACAGGTTGATCCAGTCTGCTGATGGCATATCGCTCATCCACCAGTGTTCCGAACCACAATGGTTAAAGATCATATCCATGATCAGCTTGATCCCTTTCTCACTGGCAAGTTCACCCAGTTTCCTGTATTCTTCATTCGTACCAAACCTTGAATCTACTTTATAGAAATCGGTCGTCGCATACCCATGGTAGGAAGCCTGTGGCTGGTCATTCTCCAGGACAGGATTCAACCAGATAGCAGTAAAGCCCATATCTGCTATATAATCAATATGATCAGCGATGCCCTGTATGTCGCCGCCATGCCTTCCATAGGGTGCTATCCTGTCATACCCCTCTTTCATACCTTCAACCAAATCATTTTCAGGATCCCCATTCGCAAAACGGTCGGGCATGATCAGGTATAATACATCAGCGTTATTAAAACCTTCCCGATCTGCAGAACCTTCCTTTCTTTGTCTGAGCTCATATTGAACGGATTCAATAATATTCTCATCCTGCTTAAAATGAATCTCAAATTTCCCGGGTTTAACATCCGGTGATAAGTCCAGGTTAAGAAAAAGGAAATTTGGATTTTCAACAACATACTCAGATGTAATGGATACTCCCTCATAATTCAATTCTGGATAGGAATCCGAAATATTCTTACCATGCACCATTATCTGCAGCATCGTATCTTTCATTCCTGCCCACCAGAAGGGCGGTTCAACATGCCCGATCTGGGCATGGATCGTTGATAATATAAATGGAAGAATAAATAGTAAAAGTAGTATGTGTTTAGTTTTCATGATGTTTAATTTTAGTTTTCTGAGCAGTTAATTCAGTAGTAAAATCAATGGTTAGTTCAACTGTTTTTCAGTTGTGCTTCCGGCTAAATTGTTAAATTGTTTCATTATTAAATTGTTGATCTGGCTGGTTATATATTAATAACAATTTAACCATTTAACAATATAGCCATTTAATAATTGATTCCTTGATTATTTTGACACTGCTACTATTGCGACGTTGTAACCACTGCCTCCCTGTAATCCTTCATCACTTCCGTCTATCCCTACATGAGAATCCTAAAACTGATAGCTGTATATCATAAATTCCATCCCTTTTATCACATTCCCTTCGAAATCGAAGAGCGTATTACATTCCCACGATGAGCCCTTGCCCCAGAGATCTTTCATGTTTGATGAGATCCATGCCGGTTCCCAGTAAAAAATTCCCTTGCCACCACCGTCAATGATTTCCTGGGTCAGTCTCTTCAGGTACTCAAATTGTCCATCCACAGTGGCCGGATAATCCGGAAGAAGCATATCATTTCTGATGATATTATCATAATCATCATAATTTTCAGTTGTCCATGGATAACCCGTTTCCATCACCATCACTTCTTTACCATAATCCTGTTTTAATGCCGAAATATAATTACTGACATTATCCAGCTGGACTTCCGACCACATATAATAATATGAAATGCCAATAATGTCATAATCAGCCAGGCCGGCCTCATCGAGTCCCTCAAACCAGTTTGTGGCATTTTCAGGCTGGGCAATATGAATAATAACCTGAGGGGTGATATCACTACCATTCCCTGCATTCCTGACCGCTGAAATAGCAGCATTTAAGAGGAATACAAAATTAGTTACATTCCCATTCCATCTCTTTCCCTGGGGGAGGACAAAGCCGGGATTTATTTCGTTTCCAACCTGAACATATTCAGGCATTAATCCTTGCTCATCAAATTGATGCAATACATTGAACGTATAATTATAAATACTGTCGCGCAGCACATCCAGGCTTAAAGATTCCCAGGCTTTGGGAATGATCTGTTTTCCCGGATCGGCCCAGGTATCGGAATAATGAAAATCCAGGCATACTTCCATTCCGAGTTCTTTAACCTTTTCCATCCCAAGTTTGACATCGTAAAAGTCATTATACATTTGTTCACCGGCTGAGCCATATACTTCTTTTGTCCAGGTTGGTGTATGGAATAGTCTGAAACGGACAACATTGGCTCCATATTTCCTGAAAATGAGATAGGGATTTGTTATTTTTCCCGAATCACGGTACGTGCCTCCAAAATCGAGTATCTGGTTGACATAGGAAAGGTCAGCTCCCATCACAAACTGGTCGGTATTGTAATATACTTTGGATGTATCCATATCATTGTGATGATTGGGAGGCTCATCGTTTTTACAGTTCACAAGCAGTAATACTGCAAGGCACAGGATTATACACGCTTTATTTTTCATCAATCGGGTATTTACTTCACCACACCATCTGTGTTTCTCCCTGCGAGCAGGGGAAGATGTCTGCCTGGCGGACAGTGGGGTGATATAATCTTAAAGTTGTTCGGTTAACATGAGAACAAATCAATCACAAATTGAATATAGAAAAAAAGAGGTTATTCCAGCCTTGCGGTCCTGAAATAACCTCTTAAGAATCCCCACTAAACCTTAATTTTTAACTACTGTATATCTATAGATTGCTTCACTCAGGTTCAGTGTAATGGTATAGTTACCTGCTTCTCCAACAGCGATATTCGCACCACCAGGTTCAAGTTTGCCATCCCCGCCATCATCACCATAATTTAAATCCCAGGCATCATTTGCCCTGAATTTAATATCGCCGGCTACCAGGTCGATGGTAATAGTCCACAGATCGGTGAGCGGATCATAGGTCATATTCTCATCTACACTCCAATCATAGGGTGGTACAGCTGAACCGATCAATCCCCAATCGGTGAGTGTGTGGGAATAAGTAAGGGCATTCAGATCTGCTTTCACCAGATAGTAGCCTGGAGTACCTTCATATTTGATATTATTCCCGCCCCAGCTTCCAATTTGCAAAGTTCCTGATTGTCCACTGGCATCGGGATCTCCGATGGTATTATCCTCTTCCCATGCCGGCACTTTGAGCAGCTTATACTCTGCCACTGCCTCTGGGAAATAAAGGTATCCTTCATATTTACCGTCATCCTTCACTGAATAGATTTTTGTATTTTCATTAGCAGCATCCCATTCAATCCATGCAGGATTCCAGTTATCCTGGTAACTTCCCGGGACATACAGGCTGGGATAGATGATGATTTTTTCGAAAGGTGTAATTGTCAGGGTAACCCCTGTTGAATAGAGCGTGTCGACATCCTTATGGATTGTAGCCCTTATTCTGACCTCAAAATCATCTGCCACATCGGCCAGAGCGCCTGCTGTCATCAGTTTATTATTTACATCACCGACAAGAACTGAAAGTTCTAAATCGGTTGTATTACCAAGGTTAAATGGTTTTGCAAAGTTATTGTCTGCAAAATCCATCATAACGACATAGGTGGTGGCTGCCTGAAAACCAAAATCTGCAGCAGACCAGGTAAATGTTGCCATCACGTCATCTTCCGTTGCTTCAGTAAGCACGTAACTGAGACCTCCTGAAGGGCTTGAAATTGATGGAGTAGTAAAAACTCCGATCACAGGGCCTTTTTCCTCCTCTTCGCATGCAAAGAGAGCGATAAGTCCTAAGATTATGAATATCAATTTAATCTTTTTCATATCTGTATGGTTTTGTTATTCATGATTAATACCCCGGGGTTTGCACCAGGTTAGGATTAGCGCCTACATCGGATGCAGGTATGGGGAAAATATCATACTTGCTGTCGACAGATATACCATCCTTCACACCGCCTTTCCATGGCCACAGGTAACTGCCTCCGCTGAATTTTCCGAACCTGACCAGGTCGGTTCTTCTTTGTGCCTCCCAGTACAATTCCCTGCCTCTTTCATCAAGGATGAAATCAAGTGTCAGGTCGGTCCCCGTAATAATTCCGCCTGTATCTCCATAGGATCTTTCCCTCAATTCATTTACATACTGAAGGGCTGTTCCTGCCGTACCACCTGTTCCACCCCTCAAGACAGCTTCAGCATACATCAGGTATGCGTCACCCACGCCGAACATCGGAATAATAAGCAATTCGGGCGTTGGAATAAAATAAAATGATATAAGACTGATTCCTCCTGCTATAAGGGATATCATATGTGTGACTCTCCGGTTTGTCAGGCGTGCAATTACCGGTAAGAGAAAGGCAATCAATGCAGCAAAACCATTGTATACTGCGAATAATATACCTACCCAGTTGGCGCCCTCATTATAAACCAGTGATGCAGTATCGTTTGTGCCATAAATATGACTGGTAACAGCAGTTGTTGTATAGATCCACATAGCAAATAATGCGAACCATGAGAAAAACTGAACAACCGCAAGCTGTGCCATGGTTTTTGGCATATTGTAGAGGTCATTGATAACAACCACCAGTCCGTTCCTTTCTTTTCCCAAACCTATCAGGATACCCACCATACATTGCAAGATACCGTATGCAGTGGAACCAAGCGACAGAATGTATAATTCAGCCTCCATGACTCTCCAGAAGATAAGTATACTGACCAGTAAACCGGCAAAAATCCAGATCATACCATTTCTGATAAATCTCATCTTTCTTCCTTCCGGAATTTTTTCATTTTCCATGGTATGGTCACCTTTCTCAACCGGATTTCCATTAAATTTCATCAATTCTTCTGGTGAATATTCGTTTGTGCTGACTACTGTCCACAAAACAGCAATCAGAAAAACAATACCACCGATGTAAAAAGACAGCTTAACAGAATCAGGGATCAGATTTTCACCCGGCTCATTGGAAACTCCAAACCAGTTCGTTAAAATGTATGGCAGGCCGGATGCTATAACCGCTCCTGTGCCGATGAAAAAACTTTGCATGGCAAATCCGGCTGTTCTTTGCTCCGGAGGCAACATATCTCCGACAAAGGCGCGAAATGGTTCCATGGAAATATTAATCGAAGCATCCATAATCCAGAGCATCCCTGCCGCTACCCACAAAAAGGGTGAATTCGGCATAATGAACAAAGCTGTTGATGCCAGCAATGCCCCGACAAGAAAGTAAGGCCTTCTCCTTCCCAGCCTGTTCCAGGTATGGTCGCTCATATGCCCGATGATTGGCTGAACAATTAATCCTGTCACCGGTGCGGCAATCCATAAAATGGGAATGTTTTCTATACTGGCGCCCAGGGTCTCGAATATCCGGCTGACATTGGCATTCTGAAGTGCAAATCCGAATTGGATTCCCAAAAATCCGAAACTCATATTCCAGATTTGCCAGAATCTCAGTTTGGGTTTATGAGGCATAGAGGAGATAGTTAAAGTATGATCATCTTGAGCTATAACCAAATATAGGCGATTATTCCTTCAATTCCTTGATGATAAATGGTCGGAAAGGAACAATATCCGCAGGTTCATGGCATGATTTCAATCGTAATATATTGATGCAAACGTTTTCGGTAAAATTTCACTTTCACCGGATTTTTTCTGATTTTTTCCCCGAAAAATTAACTGCCATTGATCTGAAGGTATTGACATTCATAATTGTCAGTGACAAAAACAGATCTGCTCGTAAAACAGTTTGAAGAGAAATTCTTTGTGCTGTAAAACATCAGAATAACAAATCAATAATATTAAATCAACACATAATGAAAAAAAAAATATAATACTACTTTTTTCTCTTTTGCTAATTCTCTTAAATAACAGTGGACAGCGGATGCCGGAGGGTTATTCGGATGGACCAAAATTTATTGATGTGACGGAACCGGGCAGAAACATTCTGATCACCCATAATACAGGTCAGAAGCCCTTACCATGTAAACAGGGATTACAATGAATATATTGATAATGTGGAGTATTATCTTAAACTGGGGAGCAATGATTTTCAACTACTTAAACTAAAGAAAAAGGCTGTTATCGCAATTTTCCCTGATTATCATGAAAATATTGAAAATTTCATAAAAGATGAAAATATTAATCTCAAGGATGAAGATGATCTAACCAGGTTAGTTAAATTCTATGATGGTCTGCAGGAATGAAGTCTCTTGTGTGAGACAAGTGATTGCTAAACATAACAACTGAACATCCGAATGTTATTCAGTTTCTATGAAGTTGATATCCAGGTTCAATATACTTGCATAATACTCACCTCTTTCCAGAATATCATCGTCTCCTTCCTCATAATACCAATTCACAATAAGCTCTTTACCATTTTGCTTTATTTCGCTAAGTTCCCGTAAAATCTGCATAACATATTTTGCGGAACCACTGTTAAAATATTCCAGTGCAATATCGACCCTTGTTGAATCTTTTGGAGATGAAGCATATTCAACCACCCAGGCAAGTATTGCATTGAAAAATTTTGATGCATCTTCAGGTATTGAACGCCCCCCCAGTTTGATCTTCCCGGTAGGATCCAGTGTCACGTCAGGTGTTTTTTTTGTGCCTTCTAAATTGACTAGTTCCATCTCTCTTTTTCAACTTTCTAAAGATAATACTTTTTCAAATATGGAAAAAATTTATTCATGGTTTCATCCTTGCCAGCGGGATACTGTCCTGACCTGCAAAATCCTTCTTCAGGTATTTATAATATCCAGTAATTGCAATCATGGCCGCATTATCCGTCGTATAATGAACCGCAGGAATAAACAGGGCCCAGTTTCTCCTGGCAGCCTCTTCCCCAAAAGCTTTTCTCAATCCGGAATTTGCGGATACTCCTCCTGCCAGTGCAATATCTGTAATGCCTGTCTCTTCCGCTGCTTTGATGCATTTATCAAGCAGAATGTCAATGATCGTCGCCTGTAGTGACGCACACAGATCGGCCCGGTTATTCAAAATAAAATCTCGATCTTTTGTAACTTCATCCCTCAGGAAATACAAGAAATTCGTTTTTAATCCACTGAAGCTAAAATCGAATTTCTCCGTTTTTGGTTTGGTAAAGTGGAACGCACCTGGATTTCCTTCCAGTGAAAACTTATCAATCGCCGGCCCGCCGGGGTAAGGCAATCCCATCACCTTGGCACATTTATCAAATGCTTCGCCTGCAGCATCATCTATTGTCTGCCCAATAACCTTCATTTCCAGATAATCCCTGGTAACAACCAGCTGTGTATGTCCGCCGGATACAAGAAGGCATAGAAACGGAAATGGAGGTACGTCAAAATTTCTGCCTTTTTCTCTAAGAAATAGTGCCAGTATATGTGCCTGGAGATGATTAACTTCGATTAACGGAATTTTTCTGGCCAATGCAAACCCTTTGGCAAAGGATGAGCCAACAAGCAGTGAACCCAGAAGGCCTGGCCCCCTGGTAAAAGCTATTGCAGAAATATCCTCCATCCGGACCCCAGCCTGTTCTAAAGCTACCTCCACAACCGGTATGATGTTCTTCTGGTGAGCCCGGGATGCCAGTTCCGGAACAACTCCCCCATACTTCTTATGAACTTCCTGGTCAGCAACAATATTTGACAGGATATATCCGTCCTGCACAACTGCAGCTGCCGTATCATCACAGGAAGATTCTATTCCCAGTATGGTAATGTTCATTATAAATAAAAGAATATGAGCGTATTTGAACTATTTTCCGTTACTTTGTAGTCAATCATGGCCTGTTTAAAATCCAGGCCAGTTAAATTTTTAACCACAAAGGAACACAAAGTACAACACAAAGTAACACAAAGGAATATAAATTTTAACCTCTGTGTCCCTTCGTGACATCCATAGTGTACCTTTGTGGTTAAATAATACCATAAAAGTACAATGTTAGAAATGGGGTGAAAGGTAAAAGAATACTTATCAGCCATCACAGAATTATCATAAAACTTGTTTAGGTACAAAAATTGCTGGATGATAGTGATAGTTAGATCCGGGCTTTATTCATACAGACTAATTTTTAAATTATCAAAAGATTAATCAAAATATTAATTATTATTTTCCTCGGACTTCTTTCGATACCGACAACTGCATTCATTATCCTTCAGAATAAACACGTACAAACTTATCTGGTAAAGGAAATCACCGGACAGGTATCTGAAAACCTGGATGCAGAATTCACCATTGAATCGGTAGAAATGATCCTCTTCAACAGGGTCATTTTAAAAAATGCCCTGTTAAAAGGACAGGATCATGACACAATTATGTGTGCCGATAAGATAACCGCTACAATCAGGAAAATAAATCCCAATCGAAAAAAGATTGAATTGAACAGGTTGCGGCTTGACCATTCACTGATTCACATCGAGGTAGATTCGACAAATACTGTCAACCTGGATTTCATTATTGAAAATCTCAGAAATCCGCAGGATTCTTTAAGAACCAAATGGTCTTTAACTTCAAAGACTATAGAAGTTCAAAATTCACGGTTCAGGCTGGAGGTTTTTGACGAATCTGAACCCAAGGCCATTGGTACCAACCTCACTGACCTCTATCTGAGAAATTTTGATCTGGCAGTTTCTGATTTTAATATTCTGAATGACACAATACGTTTTAGAATAGATCATCTGCGCTTCGTTGATCAGAGCGGATTTCCTGTCCGCAGGGCATCAGGACACATGGCTGTCAATCAGAAATTTCTTGATTTCAGTGATTTTTATATTGAAACACTCAGATCGGAAATTAATGTTAAGCGGTTGAATTTTGCATTTAACAGTTACCAGGATTTCAGTGAAAGAGGTATCCTTTCAAAGATCCGGATCGAGATAAGGTTTGATCCTTCTCTTCTTAATCTTCATGATCTCGGGTATTTTGTTCCTCAGTTTTACGGGATGCAGCAGGATATTCAGTTATCCGGGAGGCTGTATGGCCGGATCAACAACTTCAAAGCCCGCGATATCAATCTAGAATACATGGATCACCTCCATTTCAAAGGGGATTTTGACATGAATGGTCTGCCTGATATCAACCAGACATTTATGTTTTTTGATATTCAGAATCTAACAGCAGATTTCAGTAAAATGAAGTCGATTGAGATCCCCAGTAAGACCGGTGAATCGATTCAGTTTTTTGAAACTGCGGCAACCCTGGAGAAAATGGAATTCATCGGCAAATTCACCGGTTTTTATAATGATTTTGTGACCTATGGAAAGTTTAACACAGGGCTTGGCCAGCTTTCTTCCGACCTTTCTATCCGTCCCGATTCGGCTGAGATAATCAGGTTTAAGGGAAGGCTCAAAACTGTTGGATTTAATATTGGTCGACTGGCAGGGCTGGAAGAAACGCTTGGATTAATAAATATGAATGGCCAGGTTGATGGTACCAGTTACCCTGGTGGAGCTGTTGATGCCACAATGGATGGCACAATTTCACTCCTGCAGATTTATGGTTATGATTACCATAATATAACCCTTGCAGGAGCGCTGACAAATAAAACTTTTGACGGGAATTTTACTATTGAAGATCCTAACCTAAGAATGGAATTTTACGGAAAAATTGACGCATCAGATACCATACCGGTTTTTGATTTTACTGCCAATGTTGAAAAAGCAAACCTTTATCCCCTGAATATCACCTCCGTAGATCCTACCTTTACCATGTCATGCTTATTAAAAGCCAATTTTGTCGGAGCCAATCCCGATGATTTTGATGGTGAGATTAAACTTGTCAACTCCTTGTTCCAGAGAAAAAATAAACAAATTCAGATCTATGACTTTACTTTGCATGCCCTGCAACGACCCGACAGCAATCATCTCCAATTGCGCTCCGACCTGATCGACGCTGATATTACCGGGAAATATAATTTCAGTATCTTTGCCAGGGCAGCCGGTAAAATGCTTGATCACCATTTCCCGTCTCTTCCTTTGAATGGTGCTTATGTGTCTGAGCAGCAGGATGATAAATCTAATGATTTTCAGTTCAGTATCCATTTTAAAAATACCTTTCCGATTACAGATTATTTCTATCCCGACCTGGAAATAGCCAGAAATTCCCGGCTATACGGAACATACAGACCAGATAAAAATTTTGCTGATATAACAGGGAATTTTTCCTATCTCAGGTTTAAAAATTATGAATGGAACGAGTTCCTTTTTTACCTCAACTCAGATGATTCGATCATGGCAATTGAGGCCAATACTTCGTTTATGGAGCTGGGCCGAAAGATGGATCTTGAACACTTTGGAGTGAAGGTTCAAGGGACCAATGACAGTATCGACTATGTTATCCACTGGAATAACTGGGGGGAGAAACTCTATAAGGGCAACCTGAGCGGGCATACCTATCTGAAAGGCCGGGAGACCGTGAAGGTTCCGTTGATTGAAATGGTATTTTTCCCCAGTTCTATTGTGCTTGGAGACACAACCTGGTCAATCCCCAAAAGCCATATCATAATTGACACCACTGCCATCGAGTTCCTGGATTTCCTGATTGTACATAATGACCAGTATTTTTATGTTGACGGTAAAGTTTCTGAAAATCCTGATGATGTGCTCAATTTCACTTTTAACGATATCAACCTTTACAACCTTAACGAAGCCACACGAAATATAGGCATAGAACTAGAGGGGATTCTTGGGGGGACGGGCAACCTGTCAAATATCTACAGCAATCCTGTTTTCCTTTCAAACATTCATATTGAGGACCTTACCGTAAACAAAGAAGTACTTGGTAATACAGTTATCAGCAGCAAATGGAATAATAATGACGCAAAAATACACCTGGATGCTTATTCTAACAGGGGAAACCTGAAAACTCTACAGTTCCTGGGTGATTATTATCCTTCAACAAAAAATATAAATATTCACTTTGAGCTGGACAAATTGCGTCTTGATCTTCTCTATCCATATCTTGCTGACTACCTTGATGATCTGTCGGGTATCGTTACAGGCAGCCTGGACCTTACCGGTACCATAGCGGAACCGGTTATAAATGGTGATGTGAAACTTCAAAAAGTATCTTTCATTATTTCATATCTGCAAACCCAATATAGTTTCAGCAATGATTTAAAAATAACGAATAACAATATCCGGTTCGATAATTTTGAGGTATATGATGAAAAAGGAAGCTTGGCAATTCTGAATGGTGCAATCACCAATCAATATCTCCGCAATTTTATGTTTGACCTGAATTTTAACACCGAGAATTTTTATTTTCTCAATACTCATGAGATCCATAATGAGACCTATTGGGGAAGAGCTATCGGTACAGGAGTGATCAATATTAAAGGCAATCTGTCCGATATCAACCTTAATGTTTCAGCACGAACCGGGAAAAATACACAGCTGTTTATCAATATGAATGAGGGATCAGAAATACAGGAGAATAACTTTATAACATTCACAAATGTTTCTGATTATGAAGAAGTTATAATTATAAAAGAAAATTCTGAGGTAACGGGATTAAATATGAACTTTGATCTTGAACTAACCCCTGATGCTGAAGTTCAGATCATCTTTGATCCAAAGGTCGGGGATATCATGAAAGGTAATGGGTATGGAAATATTAAACTCGAAATAAATTCTTACGGGAAATTTCAGATGTTTGGTGATTTTCAGATAGAGCAGGGAGAATACCTTTTTACACTTCAGAATATCATCAATAAAAGGCTTAAAGTTGAAGAGGGTGGATCAATCAGCTGGAATGGTGATCCGGAGGATGCTGATATTGACATCAAAGCTTATTATTCAACGAAAGCAACACCGGCAGATCTTGTTCAGGACGCGCCGGAAAACTTTAACAAAAGGTACCCTGTTGATTGCTACTTGATCATGACCGGTAAAATGATGAATCCAAATTTGCAGTTCGAAATTTTTCTTCCTACAGCTGATGAAGAAACACAGAATTTTGTGAAAAATGCTATAACTACTGAAGAGGAATTGACAAAACAGTTCCTGTCATTACTGGTAATCCAGAATTTCTCCTCTACCCAGGTATCTTCCAGCACCAATTCAATAGCCGGATCAGGATCGGGAATGGCAGGTGCTACCACGAGCGAACTTCTTTCAAACCAGTTGAGTAACTGGCTCTCCCAGATCAGTGATGCTTACGATATAGGGGTTAATTACAGGCCCGGTGACGAAATTACCACCGATCAGCTGGAGGTAGCCCTTTCAACACAGCTCCTTGATGACAGGGTAACTATCCACACCAATATCGATGTTGGGGGAATGCAGGCAACACCAACTACTGAGGGAACAAACACCAAAAACGTATCCGGTGAATTTGATGTAAATGTTAAACTTACAAATGATGGAAAACTCAGTCTGAAAGCCTATAATCATTTCAATGATGACCAGTTATATTATACCTCACAGTATACCCAGGGTGTTGGATTCGTTTACCGGGAGGATTTTAATACTTTTGGTGAGCTGGTTAAACGATATTGGAGAACACTGTTTTCATCAGCCAAGAAAAAGAAAGATAAGAACGGAATTGATCCACCTGTTTCTGATCTTGACTGAGCCCAAAAAATTCCTTGTTATTCCTGTTTTCCGTCCGCATACCTTTTTTATGCATAAATTCATTTTCAATATTCAGACTATTTCTAACTTTGCATTTCTTTTATAAGTTATCCAGTTGATCGATTATTAACATGTTGAATCAGCTTTTCAACATACAATATTTATTTAAACTCTTTCTTTTATGTTCATTTTGATGGTAGTGGTCTTTGTTCTGGGTTATACCGGAATAGCTCTGGAACATCCACTCAAAATTGATAAAGCGGCGACAGCATTACTAACAGGTGTACTACTCTGGGCATTATACATATTCGGGGCTGAATCCATACTGCCAAACAGTCCTTCGTGGCATGAATGGTTATATGAAAACCCCGGGGGCAGTTATATACATTTTATTGCTGATCATGAGTTAATCCATCATCTCGGAGAAATGTCGGAGATACTATTTTTCCTGCTTGGTGCCATGACAATTGTTGAAATGGTCGACTCCCATGAAGGTTTTAAAATTATCACCGACAAGATAAAAACCACAAACAAAATAAAACTTTTATGGATCCTCAGTATCATCACTTTCTTCATGTCCGCAGCACTTGATAATCTGACTACTACCATCGTGATGGTTGCATTACTCAGGAAACTTATTGCCAGTCAGCGCGATCGATGGTTCATGGCCAGCATGGTAGTGCTGGCTGCAAATGCCGGTGGGGCCTGGTCACCGATAGGTGATGTGACAACTATCATGTTGTGGATTGGAGGACAGATTACCGCCCTACGGATAATCATGGATGTGTTTCTAGCCAGTATTATTACAATGATTGTTCCCCTTCTGATTATTACGTTCTTTTATCCCAAGGGACATATTGAGCGTCCTGAACTGGGCACAAAAGAACAATTGTCCAACGAAACGATTACTGATTTCGAACGTAAACTCATGCTGATACTGGGTGTTGGTTTTCTTCTTTTTGTACCTGTTTTTAAAACCGTATCCCACCTTCCCCCATACCTGGGTATGCTTTTCGGATTAAGTATAATCTGGATTATCACTGAAATCCTTCACAGGAGAAGAGCTAAAGGAATGCGCGGGCAGTTAGTTGTTTCAAGGGTTTTACGAAAAGTAGACACGCCTACTGTACTGTTCTTCCTTGGCATCCTTACGGCTGTCTCTGCACTACAGTCTGCAGGGCACCTGTCCCTGCTTGCTCATACGCTTGATAAGATTGCCCTTTCAGACCAGAATAAAGTCTACTTTATCGACCTTTCTATCGGAATTCTTTCAGCAATTGTTGATAATGTCCCGCTTGTTGCAGGTGCAATGGGGATGTATCCCGTGGCGGAAGCAGGAGCTATCGGTTATTCTGCATTTTTCATGATCAATGGTCAATTCTGGGAGTTTCTTGCATATACGGCCGGGACCGGGGGGAGTATTCTGATTATCGGTTCTGCAGCCGGTGTTGCTGCAATGGGATTGGAAAAGATAGATTTTATATGGTATCTTAAAAGAATCAGTCTGCTGGCATTGGCAGGATATTTTGGT
>LJUQ01000017.1 GCA_001304505.1 Bacteroides sp. SM23_62_1 | reverse complement strand
CTATATTTATAAATTAATAATCATATAATAATAAATATTTATAAACTGGTCATCATGTAATACCCTCAATCATGGAAACTATTGAAACTACTAAAACTCCTGATTCACCGGAGAGAATCCCTCTGCCCAATTCAACAGCTATTCTTGTGCTGGGAATTTTTTCAATCGTTACAAGCTTGTGTTGTGGATTTGTTGCTATTGTTGGACTTGTCCTGGGAATTGTAGCACTTGTGCTTTCCTCCAAAGCAACATCATTATACCAGGAGAATCCCGGTAAGTATGCCGAAAGCTCCTATAAAAATGCGAATGCGGGTAAAATTTGTGCGATTATTGGTATTGTTATATCGGGAATGCTGATCCTGATAGGATTGATTTACCTTTTTGTGGTAGGGGCTACCCTAAGTACACTGTTTGGTATCCTGCCCTGGGAAAACCTGATTAACTGATAAATCCTGATATCGTTCAAGAGCGCATTATATACATATAAAAAACCGTGACGCTGGAAGCAAGAATCGAAGCCCTTCACAAGCTCGGTAAGTTATTGGATTCTTACATTCAATATGTCACGGAAGAGAATGTTATCGCGGAAGGTAACTCTGACAACAGAACGAACATTCCATTCAGCTCTTTTTTTGAAAAAATAGAACAGATAATTGAAGATTCAGGATTTATAAATCCGTGGTTCACCAGAACAAATATACTTGTTTCATTAAAAGAGGTTGCAGAGTTACTTCAAGAAAAAAAATTGACCAGATGGTTATCAGCTTATCCAGCCGGAGCCTTCATGCCTGATCCGCCCAGAAACATAGGTGTCGTCCTGGCAGGTAATATCCCCCTGGTTGGATTTCATGATTTTATTTCTGTCCTCATTAGTGGTCACAGGTTTATTGGAAAACTATCCTCAAAGGATGACAAACTCATGCCATTCCTTGGTGATCTGCTGATAGCAATGAATCCTGAATTTCGGGATATGCTTAAGTTTGAAAATGAGAAACTTAAGGAAATAGATGCCATCATTGCTACCGGAAGTGACAATACATACAGGTATTTTGAATATTATTTTGGCAAATATCCACATATATTCCGGGCAAACAGGAATGGAGTGGCTGTCCTGAATGATAAAGAGAATCCGACACAGCTGACAAAGCTGGCAGATGATGTTTTTACATATTTCGGTCTTGGCTGCCGGAGTGTCGCCAAATTATTTGTTCCCGAACAGTATGACTTTGACAGGTTTTTTAAAGCTATGGAGAATTTTAGCTATCTGTCTGAGCATCATAAATATATGAATAATTATACCTACTTCAAATCTGTCTATTTACTCAACAGCATACCATTCCTTGATAATGGATTCCTGATCCTGAAACAGGATGAAGGATATCATTCACCCATTGCCTGTCTATTTTATGAATACTATACTTCGTCCGAATCCATTGCGGGAAAACTAATTGCTGACAAAGACAGGATACAATGTGTTGTAGGGGAAAAGTTGCCTGGCTTAAAAACAATACCAGCCGGTCAGTCCCAGCATCCTGAACTATGGGATTACGCAGATCATATTGATACTATGGATTTTTTAATTAACTTGGGTAATAAAAAACAGCGATGATCTATAAATTCAGGTTGTTATCAAATGAAGTTGAGGATTTTATCAGGGATTTTGAGGTACATTCCGATCAGACCTTTTACGATCTTCATCTGGCAATCCAGAAGAACCTGCATTGGGATCATTCACAGATAGCTTCCTTTTTTTTCTGTAACGATAATTGGGAGAAAGAGCTGGAAATAACCCTTTTTGACCTGTCAGATGAACCTGCAAACCAAACATTGGTTATGGATGGCACAAAATTTTCTGATCACATAAAGGAATTGAAACAAAAATTATTATATGTTTTTGATGTCTTTAATGAAAGAGCTTTCTTTATTGAAGTTGTGGAAATAAGGCAAGGAAGCCCGGATAAGACATATCCCTCCTTCACGAATTCTTTAGGTTCTCCACCAGTGCAGATATACATGGATCACATTTTTTCCGTAGGAGACACATCACAGGAAATGGGTGACCTTGGATTTGAAATATCAGGGGACGATTCCTTTATAGATAATCCAGGATTCGATGATATTATCTTCGATGACATAGAGCCAGATGAAGAATAAATCCCTTATCATTATCCTTGGACCCACCGCTGTTGGGAAGACCGAGACCAGTATCAAAATAGCACAGACATTCAATACGGAGATCATCTCTGCCGACTCGCGTCAGATCTATAAAGAGATAAAAATCGGAACAGGTGCTCCGGATGAAACACAACTTGCCAGGATTAAGCATCATTTTATACATCATATCTCTATCCATGACTATTATAATGTGAGTACTTATGAGGTAGAAGTATTAACGCTCATTGAAAAACTTCGTAAAAAATATAATTGTGTCATCCTGACAGGTGGCTCCGGAATGTATATCGATGTAATCTGTCATGGGATTGATGACCTCCCCCCTGTTGATCCTGATGTAAGAAAAGAGTTAATCGAAAAACATGATAAAGAAGGTATTGAGAGCCTTCGGTTCGAACTGAAAAGAATTGATCCTGACTACTATGCAAAGGTAGATCTTCAAAATCCAAAACGGATCATGAAAGCTCTTGAGGTCTATTATCAGACCGGTATACCATATTCTTCTTTTCTGACAAGACCGCAGAAAAAAAGACCATTCAATATCATTAAAATAGGGCTTATGCTTGGACACCAGGAACTCTATGCCAGGATAAATAAGAGAGTTGATATGATGATCAGCCAGGGTCTGGCAGACGAGGCAAAAAACCTTATTCAGTATAAACATTTAAACGCGTTGAAAACAGTCGGGTATAAAGAAATTTTTGAATACCTTGACAACAACATAAACCTGGAGAAAGCAATTGAGCTGATTAAAAGAAATACCAGGCATTATGCCAGACGACAATTAACCTGGTTTAAGAGGGATAAATCCATAACATGGTTCCATCCCGGAGAAATTGACCATATGATTGAATTTATTAATCGAAGTATTTAAATAGTCACCCTGTAACTTGAAGTCACCGGTTGTGCATAATATAAGGAAAACAACTGAAGCACTTTTATATATTGTCAAATGGTTAATTTGTTAAATGGTTAAATTGCTGAATCGTTAAATTGCTGATTAATAAATACAAACTGCCTTAGCAGATCAACAAATTAACAATATGATAATCAAACAATGAATTATGAATCACAACTGAGCTAACTACTGAATCATAACTGAACTAACTATAGAATTAGTTATTGAATTAACTGTTAAATTAACTATTGAATCATCCACTGAACAATACAGACAAAGTGACAACAAACATCAAACATTTCAACATACGGGTATATGGTATTATCATAAACGCCAAGAATGAGGTATTGATCAGTGATGAATATCTGATGGACATGAAAATGACCAAGTTCCCGGGTGGAGGATTAAGATTCGGAGAAGGTACACTGGATTGTATTAAACGTGAGGCAGTGGAAGAGTTTGGACAGGAAATAGACATCATCAGGCATTATTATACTACTGATTTCTTTCAAAAAGCATTATTCTATGAAGACCATCAGCTGATCAGTATATACTACCTGGCAAGATTCACCCGTCCTCCCGTTTTCCCAACCTCAAAAAAGCCTTATGATTTTGAAATGGTCAATGGTAGTCAGTCATTTCGCTGGTATCTCCTGGAACGGATCAGTCCGGATTTGATGACATTCCCTGTTGATAAAATTGTAGCTGAAATGCTAAAGGATGATTTTAACCAAGGATTGCTTTAGCATATATATCCCAGCTCATTTCCTTTGAAGCCGCAAATACATTTCCCCTGTCGATGGGTTTCTCAATTGCTTTCTTCATTACTTCGGCCATTGACTGAATACTCCCGGGGTCGGCCAGGTAACCGTTATAACCATCTTTAACCGTTTCGGGAAAGTGTCCGACCCTGGTAGCAAGGATAGGCATCTTAAAATTGCAGGCCATGGATTCAACTCCGGATGGAGTAGCTGTCTCATAGAACAACAATATACAATCACTGACCTGAAAATACTTATGTACTTCTTCGTTAGGAACGAATTCATTGATCAGGCATACCTTATCCCTGATATGAAGCTGATCAATCAGATCCAGAGGCCGGTAATTTCTTTCATCATCTTTTTTTCTCAGAAAAATGGACTTAAAAAATGCGAATAAAAGATTTTTCAATTTCGTCATTACTTTCTTGCTATCAAGGGTATGCCAGAATGATTCACCAACAATGAGCAAGGATACATCATCCCTGGTTTTTGCCAGTTCGGCAAATGCGCTGATGGCATGGTGTAAGCCCTTATATTTCCTGATAAATCCAAAAAACAGAAAGACATGTTCATTCAATCCTAAAGATTTTTTCAAGGAGCTGCTATCAAAACCGGGATCAGGTTTATACATATCATAAACAGGATGAAAAAGTTTGATAATGCGGTTAAAATCAGGAATACTCCTGTCATTTTTTTCTTCAATCCTGAAATCCCTCCGTGGAAAAAGCTCTTTCAGCTCATTTGCTGTTTTATAGGAATGAACAACGTAGGTATGAGCATTTTTTATTCCGTACCGTGTTAAGGTCATATCCAGGCTAGAACCTTCTTTCTGACGTACAAAATGAAGGTCAAATATTACTTCTGCTTTCGTTTTTTTGATCAGCTTTCTTGCAATCCAGCCCAGCGGTATTCCCTGGATGGCAATTGCCCATTGAAAGATGATAAGATCCGGATTGAGGATTTTTATCAGGTGAAAGGTTCTGTACCAGGAAACGGGATTATTATAGTTTGTTATATAATTTACCCGGATAGTTGTTCCTTCAATAAGGTTTGTGGTACTTTTTCGATCGATAAAATCTCTCGGGATAATGGCAGGATATTGCTGTGTCCACGAAACAATAAATACTTCATTACCATCCATTCGATCAAATGCTTTGGCAAGTGAAGTATTATAATTGGCAATCCCTCCTTTAAATTTAGGCCCGGGCCCAAAAGTAACGATCCTGCTCATACTATAAGGAATTAATTACGCATCCCGCAATCAAGACAGGTAGATTATTTATCCTTGATTCGTTGGACAGCTGCATCATATACTCTTTTCATGCCCTCTTCAAGAGAAATTTTTGGTTTCCAGCCAAACGTTTTATCAACAAGAGACATATCTGAATACCTTGAATGAACACCTACCGGTTTATTAAGCAATGGTTTTATTACTGGTTTATACCCGGCAAAATCTGTAAATAAGTTGATCAGTTCAAGAAAAGTTGTCAGTTTACCACTACCAATATTATATGCAGAACCGTCTTTCACCCGGTCCATCAGGATCATAATGAAATCTATAATATCATCTATATGGACAAAATCCCTTCCCTGTTTACCGGATCCCCAGACCTCAAACGGATCTTCTCTGGCTGCAGCCCTGGCAGCAATTGCAGGAACGGGGTATGACAGGTCCTGATCCTCTCCATATCCGGAGAAGGGTCGGATACAAACAACCGGTATTTCATAATGGCGGGCAGCTATCTGTGCAAGGAACTCACCGGTGAGTTTTGACCAGCCATATGTCATATCCGGAGTACCAAGATTACCTTCAAAATCGATATCAGGTTCCCTCAGGGCAATAGCATCCTGATCGGTTTGCAGACTTATCGGATAAGCAGCACTGGAACTGGGATAGAGCACCCTGGCAGGCCTGTGGTTGCATACCCAGAAAAAGAATTCTGCGTCAATTGAAAGGTCAAGAGCGACCTTCATCGGATCTCCCTCTATCTTTGCCCTGCCACCAACAATCGCAGCAAAATGATATATATCAGCAAACTTATCAAAACCCAGATTATATTTTGTATTCAGATAATCAGGATTTTCACGCATGTAGAAAAGAAAATTTCTGAAATCACCCTGCCAGAATAGCAACCTTTCATCGGTGCCAATTATTTCAAGATCCTTAATTGTCTTTGCCTTGTAATGATCAAGCCAGGCTGAGGGATGTATTCCTATCGACAGGTCATCAACAATAAAGACCTTGTCTTCAGTAATTTCAAGCAGTCTTCTGACCATGTTCCTGCCAACAAATCCGCATCCACCTGACACAAGATGAACTTTCATATTTATTTTTGAGATTAAAGTATTGTATTACCCCTTTCAAATAGCACGAATTACCACGAATATTTGAATACATAATATAGTACGGTACGATTCAAATAATCTTATCAATCTGATACCTGTTTCTTTCAGCCGAACTTCTTGCTATCAGCTCACCTAAAAAGCCTGCTATAAATAGTAATGTTCCAATGATCATTGCTGTAAGAGCCAGGTAAAAATAAGGGCTGTCGGTAACAAGGGTGGTTTTAATATGTTTACTTAACCTGTATAACTTCTGGCCCCCAAGCCAGGCAGCAGCTAAAAATCCTATAAAAAACATCAGTGTGCCAAGAGTTCCGAACAGGTGCATCGGTTTCTTTCCAAACCGCGAAATGAAAAGTATCGTTATGAGATCAAGAAAGCCTTTAATGTATCGGTCTATACCGAATTTTGTCACACCGTATTTTCTTTTTTGATGTGCAATCACCTTCTCTCCTATCCTTGTAAAACCGGCCTGTTTGGCTATCAGCGGGATGTACCGGTGCATTTCTCCATATACCTCAATATTTTTGATCAATTCATTTGAATATGCTTTCAGCCCACAGTTGAAGTCATGAAGTTTAATTCCGGTGTACCGTCTGGCAGCCCAGTTGAAAAGTTTACTGGGCCATCTTTTGGAGATCGGATCATATCGTTTCTTTTTCCAACCGGATACAAGGTCCCATTCCCCATCCCTGATCATCCTGTAAAGCTCCGGAACCTCTTCAGGGCTGTCCTGCAGATCAGCATCCATTGTTATAACCACCTCGCCATCGGCAGCCTGGAAGCCACTGTGAAGTGCCGCCGCCTTGCCATAATTCCTCCTGAACCGGATAGCTCTCAGGATACCATAAGATTCAGAAAGTTTTTCAATTTCTTGCCAGGAATGATCATTACTCCCATCATCCACTATAATGATCTCATAGACTATTGGTTGATCTTTCATCACCCTGGTTATCCAATCCATAAGTTCAGCCAGGCTTTCTTCTTCATTATAAACCGGTATAACGATGGACAAATCCATTCGATAATCTGAATGTAATGGTATTTAGTATTTATTCCTCTTTTTTGAAGATAGCAGCTATGATAAGGGAAATGACCACGCCCATCAGGATATTCACAACAAATCCGGATATCATCAAAAAGATCGGGTTCATGAGTCTTCTGGAGAACTGAAGTGCCTGTTCAACCTGATCTTCTGTTAGCCCCTGTTCCAGCATCCTGTCAGTTTGCAGATCCAACATTTTCTCCATAAGATCAGGATCAATAACTGTATATAGCAGATAGCCATATATGCTTCCAATTAGTGCGGAAATTACAACAATCAACATGCTGAAACCAAATGCTTTCCCGAAAGGTAGTATGCCATCCAGCACATTGTCCCTGTAATTCCTGATACCCAATATTAATCCGGCGAGTAAAATGATAATACCCAGATAACCAAGTGCCTGGTTAAAGGTCTGATCAAACATATAAAGAACCACAGAATAAACAACAGAGATCAGCCCGATTATGGTACCCCAGATAAGGGCATTTACCAGTATTGAAGTATTTTTCTGTTCCATTGCTGTATTTATTAAAACTGTTTGAATGAAAACAAAGATATTAGATTTTTTATAATTTGGCGGCCTGCCCCTGCCTATAAAAGATTTTGCATGTATACAGAAATCTTGTTAATTTTGCGACATGGGCAAGTCTTATACGACCAGCTCCTGTTGAATCCCCCCAGGTCCGGAAGGAAGCAAGGGTAGACGGTTGAGCGGTGCGATATAAGTCGCTTGCCCTTCTTTTTTAACAAAAAAATTTTTATATCAAAGATTAATAAATATATTTGCCAATACATTTTCAATACGGATGAAATTAATCCATACCATACTTTTTCTTCTTTTTGTGAGCGTGATTATCCCTCACGGATGAGAATGGTATGGATTAAACAATCTAAAATAATATAAGAGCCATTCTCGAAAAACAGGGAATGGCTCTATTTTTTATAGTATTTCAGGAAAGCATCATATACATGAAGTTACGGAGTTCAATCACAACAACAGGACGCCGGATGGCCGGAGCAAGAGCCCTGTGGAGAGCCAACGGGATGAAGGATGAACATTTTGGTAATCCGGTTATAGCCATTGTAAACTCTTTTACACAGTTTGTTCCGGGTCATGTACACCTGCACGAGATAGGGCAGGTTGTCAAAAATGAAATTGAAAAATCAGGTTGTTTTGCAGCCGAATTTAACACCATTGCTATTGATGATGGTATTGCCATGGGGCACGATGGTATGCTGTATTCACTCCCATCCCGGGATCTTATTGCAGACAGTATTGAATATATGATGAATGCACATCAGGCTGATGCCATGATATGCATAACCAATTGTGACAAAATCACACCGGGGATGATAATGGCGGCAATGAGGCTTAATATCCCCTCTATTTTTATCTCCGGTGGTCCCATGGAAGCAGGTAATGCGCATGGTCGCAAATATGATTTAATAGACACTATGGTGATGGCTGCCGACACATCCGTACCGGATAATGTGCTTCTTGAGGTAGAAAAGAATGCCTGTCCTACATGCGGATCCTGTTCGGGCATGTTTACTGCCAATTCCATGAACTGCCTGAATGAAGCTCTCGGGCTGGCTCTGCCTGGAAATGGTACTGTCCTGGCCACACATAAAGACAGGTTAGAGATGTTCATCAAAGCTGCCCGCCAGATCGTTCATAATACCAGAAAATATTATTTCGATGATGATGAGAATGTTCTTCCAAGAGCAATTGCCACAAGAGAAGCCTTTCTGAATGCCATGTCACTTGATATTGCAATGGGTGGATCAACCAATACCGTCCTGCATCTTCTTGCCATTGCACGGGAAGCAGAAGTTGAGTTCAATATGAAAGATATCGACACACTCTCCAGGAAAATACCTGTCCTTTGCAAGGTGGCCCCAAGTTCAGACTGGCATGTTGAAGATGTGAATCGTGCCGGTGGTATCCTGTCCATCATGGGTGAACTTGAAAGAGCAGGATTAATTGATGTATCCGTCAAGCGTGTTGACGGATTATCACTTAAAGAGGCTATTGAGGAGTTTGATATTATGCGAAGTACGGCAGATAAGGATTCTACCAGGATTTATTATGGTGCCCCCGGTGGAAAGATCAACCTTGTTCTGGGTTCCCAGCAAAATTACCATCACGAGACTGATACGGACCGTAAGGAAGGATGTATCCGTGATGTTGATCATGCCTATCAACCTGATGGTGGATTAGCCGTGTTATATGGTAATATTGCCGAGGATGGATGTATTGTTAAAACAGCAGGCGTCAATCCGGCAGTCTGGCGATTTAAAGGACGGGCAAATGTTTTTTCCTCGCAGGATATGGCCTGTGAAGCCATCCTTAATGGACAGGTTAAAGAAGGAGATGTGGTTGTTATCCGCTATGAAGGGCCCAAGGGAGGACCAGGCATGCAGGAAATGCTTTACCCTACCTCCTACATCAGATCAAGAAAACTTGACCAGAAATGTGCACTGATCACAGATGGCAGGTTTTCAGGAGGTACCTCCGGACTGTCTGTTGGTCATATCTCACCAGAGGCTGCTGCCGGAGGGAATATAGGCTTAATTAATACTGGTGATCTTATAGAAATCAGTATACCTGACCGGTCTATCACATTACTGGTTGATGAAAAAGAACTTGAAGAAAGGAGAAAAAAAGAACTGTCAAAAGGCGATAAAGCCTTCCAGGCCGGAGAACGGGGAAGGAATATATCAGCTGCACTCGAAGTATATGCACGCCTAGTTTCATCAGCCGATAAAGGCGCTGTCAGGATCTTCAATCAATAACCATGCGAACATTAACGAAAAGCAAAGTTGAACCAATGGAAAAACCAACCCGTAAAATCAGCGGATCGGAAGCTATATTACTTTCGCTCCTTGAAGAAGGCGTAGACACCATATTTGGTTATCCCGGAGGAGCAATCATGCCTGTCTATGACCTTTTATATGATTACGATGATAAACTTAAACATATCCTGGTGCGACATGAGCAGGGTGCGGCTCATGCTGCGCAGGCCTATGCCAGGGTGACAGGTAAACCGGGTGTCTGTCTCGTGACCTCGGGCCCCGGTGCTACCAATCTGACAACAGGACTCGCCGATGCAATGGTAGATTCAACGCCGATCATCTGCATCAGTGGACAGGTAATAACCCCGCTACTTGGTACCGATGCTTTCCAGGAAACTGACGTAATGGGTATCTCGATGCCCATTACCAAGTGGAACACCCAGATCACCAAAGCGGATGAAATCCCCGGTGCTATGGCAAGGGCATTCTATATCGCCCGCTCCGGCAGACCGGGACCGGTCATGATTGACCTGACCAAAGATGCACAGTTTGAGGAGTTTGATTTCAGATATGAGAAGTGCACAATGATCCGAAGTTATGTCCCCACTCCTGCATTGAATATGAATAAGGTTACCGAAGCAGCCCGTATGATTAACCAGGCAAAAAAACCCCTGGCTCTTGTCGGCCAGGGCGTTATCCTTGCTGGTGCCGAAGCTGAACTCAAAACCTTTATTGAGAAAACCGGCATGCCAGCCGCCTGGACCCTCCTGGGTAAATCAGCACTACCAACCAATCATCCGTTAAATGTTGGAATGCTCGGTATGCATGGCAATTATGGCCCGAATTTAAAAACCAATGAGTGCGATCTGTTGATTGCCCTCGGCATGCGGTTTGATGACCGGGTAACCGGAAATCTTGCCACATATGCTAAACAGGCTAAAATCATTCATTGCGAAATTGATCCCTCAGAGGTAGATAAGAATGTAAAGACTGACCTGGCAATTATTGCCGATGTTAAGGAAACCCTTCAGGCTCTGATACCAAAGGTGAACAAAAATAAATGTGCCGAATGGCTCAAAGAATTTAAAATTGCTTATGAATATGAGTATGATAAGGTAATCCATAAGGATCTGAATCCCGAGGGAGAAGGTCTTTCAATGGGTGAGGTGATCCGGAGACTGAACGAAAAAACAAATGGTGATGCAATCCTGGTAACCGATGTAGGACAACACCAGATGATCGCCTCAAGATATTTCAACCTCGGTGAATCCAGGAGTCTGGTAACCTCGGGTGGACTAGGCACAATGGGCTTCGGACTGCCTGCATCTGTGGGTGCTAAAATTGGCAGACCGGATAAAACGGTTGTCGCCATCATAGGTGATGGAGGCTTTCAAATGACAATTCAGGAACTTGGCACAATTTCACAAACCGGTGCTGCGGTAAAAATTGTCCTGATGAATAATAATTTTCTTGGAATGGTTCGACAATGGCAACAACTGTTTTTTAATAGAAGATATTCATTTACAGAATTAAAAAATCCTGATTTTATAACGATTGCAAAAGGATATAAGATCAATGGCCGCAGCGTAATAAAAAGGAAAGACCTGGATGAAGCAATTACCGAGATGTTCAACCACGATGGACCATACCTCATGGAAGTGAAAGTTAAGCAGGAAGGCAACGTGTTTCCTATGGTACCTGCCGGCGCATCGGTTTCAGATATGAGGCTTGAATAGAGTAGGGAGCAGGGAGTAGGGAGTAGGGAGTAGGGAGTAGGGAGCAAGTTAGGGACACAGGGATGGAGCGAGGGAGAGATGGAGAGATGGAGGGAGGGGGAGAATGTTAATAATCAGGAGGAGGATTAATTAATTAATTAAAACCCGCGATTTCAGTCGTGGGTGAAGAGACCAGCAAGCAAAAGAGCAATTGAGGAAAACCCCGAAGTTAACTGATCACAACCACGGAAAGGTTGAATATTTAAAAATAGACTTAAAACTGAAAACTTAAGACAATGGAACAAGAGTTCACAATCACCGCATTCTCTGAAAACAGTATTGGATTGCTTAACAGGATCACAATCATTTTTACGAGGAGACACCTGAATATTGATAGCCTGACTGTTTCTGAATCTGCGATACAAGGGATTTACAAGTTTACAATTGTAATCAGGACCACGCTTGATATGATAAAAAAAGTTGTGAAGCAGATTGAAAAAATTGTGGATGTAATCAAGGCTTTTTATCTCAATACATCTGATATCATCCACCAGGAAATCGCGCTTTATAAGGTGCCAACAGAAGCGCTTACTGCAAGCAACGAGATTGAGCAGATTGTAAGAATCCATAATGCCCGGATCCTGGAAGTTACACAGGATTATACCGTTGTGGAAAAAACAGGTCATAAAAAAGAGACACAGGAATTATTTGAAAAGCTGGATAAATATGGTGTGCTGCAATTCACGCGTTCCGGCAGGATAGCTATTACCAAAATGAAGACCGAAATGTTTACTCAATTTCTCAAAGCCCTTGATAAAGAACACTCAGCGTCTTTGAAATAATAAGAATATTAACAAAACTATTATTATGGCACAATTGAAATTTGGTGACGTAACAGAAGAAGTTATTACAAGGGATGAATTCCCTTTATCAAAAGCCCGTGAGGTATTGAAGAACGAGGTCATTGCCATTATTGGCTATGGTGTTCAGGGCCCTGCCCAGGCCCTTAATTTGAAAGACAATGGCATGAATGTTATTGTTGGACAGGCTCCTGAATTCAAGGAAGACTGGGAGAAAGCTATGCGTGATGGCTGGGTTCCCGGCAAAACACTGTTCCCGATTGAAGATGCATCCTTGCAGGCAACCATTATCCAGTACCTCGTATCGGATGCTGCACAACGGGCAGTCTGGCCAAAATTAGAACCCACACTTCATGAAGGCAACGCACTCTATTTCTCACATGGATTTTCAATTACTTATAAAGAGCAGACAGGTGTGATCCCTCCTCCAAACATCGATGTTATCCTTGTAGCTCCCAAGGGATCAGGGACAAGTGTCAGGAGAAACTTCCTGGCAGGTACAGGGATTAATGCCAGTTATGCTATTTTCCAGGATTATACAGGTAAAGCAAAAGAAAGAACACTGGCACTGGGCATTGGTATAGGTACTGGCTATCTCTTCCCCACCACTTTTGAGAAAGAGGTATACAGTGATCTTACCGGTGAAAGGGGAGTCCTGATGGGAGCACTTGCCGGTATCATGGAAGCACAATATCAGGTTTTGCGAGATAATGGACATAGCCCGAGTGAAGCATTCAACGAGACAGTGGAAGAACTGACCCAGAGCCTTATCAGGCTGGTTGACGAAAATGGAATGGATTGGATGTATTCTAACTGCAGTGCAACCGCACAGCGTGGTGCACTGGATTGGAAACCGAAATTCCGTGATGCTGTCTTACCAGTCTTCAAAGAACTGTACAAAAGAGTTAAAAGAGGTGATGAAACAAAAGTAGTCCTTGAAAAAACTGGTAAACCAGATTATAAGGAAATGCTAAAAACTGAACTTGCAGAAATGCGAAACTCGGAGATGTGGCAGGCAGGCGCTATGGTCAGAACACTCAGGCCTTCAAAACCGGGAGACAACTAACAACTGTTTTTACCACTTCAAAGAATATTATACTTTTACCACATAGGCCTACTGATCCTGTAATGAATGAAAAACAAAAATTTATTCAGAGCCTGATATTTCCCACATATTTCCTGTTACTGATCTGGTTGGTTAAAATTGTGGAAAGAATCCTGGATTTAAACCTGGTTTACCTGGGTTTATATCCCCTGAAATGGTCCGGACTGATTGGTATCCTTACAGCACCACTGATCCATTCAGATTATAAACATCTGTTCGATAACTCGGTGCCTGTTTTTTTACTGACCCTGGCAATCTTCTATTTCTATAAGCAAGCTGCATTAAGGGTATTCATTTATACCTGGCTCATCACCGGGATAGCTGTCTGGGTTGGAGGAAGAAGCGCATATCATATCGGCGCCAGCGGACTAATCTATGGATTTGCCTCTTTTTTGTTCATAAGCGGGATTATCAGGAAAAATATTAATTTACTTGCTATTTCTCTCCTGGTAGTATTTCTCTATGGAGGACTCGTATGGGGATTATTCCCTTTTGACTACAAAATTTCCTGGGAATCTCACCTGTTTGGAGCACTAACAGGGATCGGTCTTGCGTTAATATTTAAAAATTATGGGCCGCCACCATCCGTCCCAATGGCGGATGAAGAAGAGGATGAAGAAGAGAAAAGAGGGCAGGAAACAGGGGAGAATCTCCAGGAATAATTGAGGCCAGTCTAGTATCATTAACTTTTTGTAACATTTATATATTTAAAAAAGTCAGAATATGTTGTTGAAAATTCATCCCGAGAACCCAGGCCAGCGACAGATCCTGAGAGCTTGTGAAGCAATCAGAAAAGGAGGGATTCTTGTGTACCCCACAGATTCCGTTTATGCCCTGGGATGTGATATCTTTCATCATAAAGCAGTAGAACGCATTGCCAGATTAAAAGGAATGCGGCCGGAAAAAGCTGATTTCTCATTTATTTTTAGCGGTCTCAGCCAGGTTTCTGAGTATGCCCTACTTTACGATAACAGGGTCTTTAAGCTGATGAAATCTCATCTGCCCGGACCATTTACATTTATCCTGCATGCCAGGAGTAATGTCCCCAAAATATTTCAGAGCACTAAGAAAACAATAGGAGTCAGGATCCCCAATAATAAAATTCCACTTGAACTGGTGCGCAACCTTGGACATCCTATTATGACAACATCCATCCATGACGAGGATGAGCTGCTTGAATATACCACTGATCCCGACCTTATTTATGAGAAATATAAAGATAAGGTTGACGTGGTTATTCATGGCGGTTATGGTAATAATATACCATCAACAGTTATTGACTGTACCCAGACCGAGCCTGTTATTATCAGGCAGGGAATAGGGATTATTGAGTGAACGGCTGAAGTTAAGGGAGAAGGATTCCTGGATTTTCAATCACATAGAAGGAAACAAGTCATCCCGACGATTCTGTGCCTGAGGCGGAGGAGAGGAGGGAACTCGGAAGTCAAGGTGGCCATCCTGGATCTAAATGATACTATATCAAGGAATTCGTTGGAAAGAAGCAGATAATAAATCGTTACATGCAACTTGAGCAGATCCGGCGAGGTCCCTCAGTCGCTTTACTCCTTGGGGATGACCTGATTGCAAAGACAAATGGTAGTCAAAATGATACATTATTCTTCTCTCTGTTATAAAATTCCGGTATTGTTTAATGTGACGCGATTTTATTTCTTCCAGAATCCGGGAGAGAAGAGGATAAGGACAGTGAACAGTTCCAGCCTTCCGATCAACATCAGAAACGATAGGAACCATTTTCCAAAAGCAGGGATATGACTGTAATTTTCCACAGGTCCAACTGCTCCGATCCCGGGCCCAATATTCCCCAGTGTCGCTGCCACAGCACCAAAAGAAGATTCAAGATCATACCCGATGGATGCAATGATAATCACACTGATAATCACTGTAAGCAGGTAAAATGAAATGAATGCAAATACATTATTCAGTATTTCAGGAGGTACGGCATTCTGGTTGAATCTTACAGGAATTACAGCACTTGGATGGATCAGCCGTTTGAGCTCCATGGCACTGTTTTTAAGGAAAAGCAGGATTCTGAGGATTTTTATCCCTCCCCCGGTTGAACCGGCTGAACCGCCAAAAAACATCAGCATGAATATGATTACGCCCAGTAAAGGTATCCAGGCAAGGTAATCGGCCGTAACAAATCCTGTCGTTGTAACAATAGAAACCACCTGAAAGGCAGCATAACGGAATGACTTTCCCCAGTTAAAGCCCTCAGAGAAGGATAATATAATTGTCACAAGAATGATAAATCCAAGAAGGAATCCGATATAATACCTGAATTCTTCGTTCTTGAACACCTTGTCAAAATTCAGATGTAATGCAAAATAGGAAATGGTGAAGTTAGTACCTGCAAGGAACATGAATAAAGTGATCACATAATGAATATAGGGTGAATCCCAGTGGGCAATGCTTAATTGCTTGGTTGAATAACCTCCTGTTGCCATCGTTGTGAAAGAATGGCAAATAGCATCGAACAGGCTCATACCACCAATTAACAGCATGATCATTTCTGCAAATGTGAAGATGATATAAATACCCCACAACCTTTTTGCAGTTTCTTTTATTCTGGGATGTAGTTTATCAGGTACCGGCCCGGGAACCTCAGCAATGAAAAGTTGCATACCACCAATTCCCAAAAGTGGTAATATTGCAAGAGACATTACAATGATTCCCATCCCACCAAGCCACTGCGTCATGCTCCTCCAAAACAAGATGGCATGCGGCAATGACTCTATATCATTGAGGATAGATGCACCCGTTGTGGTAAAACCTGATACTGTTTCAAAAAAAGCGTCCGTATAGGAAGGGATCGTACCTGAGAAAATAAATGGAAGGGATCCAAATAATGAAAATAATAACCAGCCCATGGTGACAATAAGGTAGCCATCGCGTGTCTGCAAGTTTTTTACAGTACCGGTCGTCGACAACCAAATTAATCCCCCAACAATGATACTGATACCGCCGCTTATCAACAGTGAAAATATTTCCTGCTCGTGGTATATCAAAGAAACTGGAATGCACAGCAACATAAAAATTCCTTCAATCAGGAGCAGAAATCCAAGAACCCTGAAAATAAGCCTGAAATTGAACATCCGTAATACTAGTTAAAGAATTTTGCTAACTTAGGAATGGCTGAAGGTAATGCAAATACTACCACCTTGTCGTTGGGTTTTATCTCACTGTTCCCATCCGCAATAAAACTGGATTTTCCCCGGATCACACCACCTATAATGGCATCCCTGGGAAATTTAAGATCCCTTAAAAGGCCTGTTGTAATTTTTGTTCCGGGCTTTACCATAAATTCCATCACTTCTGCATTGGTTCCTGTAAGGCAACGGATGTACGATATCTCCGAAGAAATTGTAAATCTGAATATCCTGCTGGCAGTAATAAGCTTTTTATTGATGATTACATCGATGCCCATGTTTTCAGCAAGTTTGATATAATCTATGTTTTCCACCTCCGCAATGGTCTTTTTCACTCCCGCCTGGTGGGCAAGCACGCAGGAGAGTATATTGGTTTCTGAATTCCCTGTTACAGCAACGAAAGCATCCATTTTTTGCAGACCTTCCTGCATCAGCAGGTCAACATTGCTCCCATCTCCATTGATAACCAGGGTATGTTCAAGATAATTTGATAGCTCATACGCCTTCTCCCGGTTCATTTCTATCAGTTTTACATTATGCTGACGACCAAGCTGTTTTGCTACCTGTCTGCCTATCCTTGAACCACCCAGAATCATAATATCATTGATATCAAACTGCATTTTTCCTGAATATTCGAGAATATCGTCGACACCGGCCTGGTTCGTAATGACATAAACATGATCATTCACTAAAAACTGATCGCTCCCCCTGGGAATAATTGTCTCGGTGTTCCTGGTTATTGCTACTGCTCTGAAATCAAGAGGTTTAGAAGGATTTGTTAATTCAATAAGGGTCTTCCCGATAATCGGGGCATGCTCATCCAGCCTTATTTCATACATTGAGAGTTTTCCTCCGGCAAACTCAATAATATCAGTCATTCCGGCCTGATGTAATAATCCCACAACCTCATTGGCAGCTATCATCTCAGGATAGATCATGTAATCCACACCAACACTGGTAAATATTTCCTTGTTCGTAAGAAAAAGATACTCCAGATTATCAACTCTTGCGATTGTCTTCTTCGCACCAAGTTTTTTACTCAGAACAGCTGCCGTGATGTTGACCTGTTCCGACTCGGTGACTGCAATGAAGAGATCAGCTTTCTTGATATTGGCATCATTCAATAGACTGATTGATGTCGCTGATCCATGAATGGTAAGTAAATCATAAACAGATCCAATACGCCGCAGTTTGTCTTCTACTATATCAATCAATACAATATCATGATAATCAGAAGACAACATCTTGGCTAAATGCGAACCAACATCACCTGCACCGGCAATAATAATTCTCATAAGCTGACCAGATAGTTTATGATTCTTACCAAATCTATAGCAAAATAATATATAAATTGATGAATATACTAATCCGGCAATGTTTTTTTCAACTAATAAGGCTATTTGTCAAAATAATAAAATGAGTATATGTGTGATCATCCATCTCGGGTAACCAACCACACAACGGATTGAACCAATGCCCTTTGAATTCCATCATCCCATCATTCCATTATTCCATTATTCCTTCATGCAATACCCAAAATACACCACCCACACACACCAATATACCAATATACAAATATACAAATACACTATTCCCCATCATTCCTCCATCAAATAACATCCCGCACTTAAAACGGTATGATAAGGAATATTTAGTTTATCACATTGGGATTCCAGTTTTGCTGATAGCCAGTAAGGTACACGGCGATCGATAATGATCCTTTCAGGTTGGATATACAGAATAACTTCACTTAGATCAACATACCCGGAAGAGTTGATGAGAAGCAGGTCAAGCTTCAGTGGTCTGTGATTATGCCCGTTAAATAGGGGATGATGAGACAATACTCCGATTCTTGTATTGAAAAACTGAATAAATATCAGGTCTTCTTGTCGCGCCCATGTCCTGATAGTTCCTGATTGATCAACCGGACCTGTTGAATAACCACTTAAACTAATAAATACCGGCTCTTTTAAACCGGAGTGTATCCAGTATGGTTTAATATGGTAGTTGATCCTTTCACGGTTAATCCAGCTCGTATCATCTGTCGCCACGAAATTCAGGTCACCATCAATAAAATTAAGTACAGTCGTTCCTTCTATTGAACAAATCAATACCTTATTCTGCTTTTGCTGAAGGATCTTTTCATAACAAAATTTCCCTACAATAGTTGCTGTTATCAATAATGCAATAAACATTGCTGGTGCGGATTTTTTATGGAAAAATACAATCAGCGAAATCAGGATTATATACAGGAGAATAATATCAAAAATATCAACTCCAATATTGGCTGTAGATGAATATGGAAGAGAACTGATCAGTTTTGTAATGCTTTGTAATGCACCTGTCAGAATGTCAAGAATAACGGCAAAGAAAGATGATACCGGCGGTAAAAATGAGAATAAAAAAAACATACATCCTGAATACAGGATCATTGCCGCCAGAGGTATTACTAAAAGATTTGTGAACAGAAAATAATGGGGAAACTGGTGAAAATAGTATAACGATAGAGGAACAGTAAAAAGTTGTGCGGAAAAAGATATGCAGGTTAGTCCTATGACTTTATTAATCAGCCAGTTGCCTGTCTTTAAAAAAGCATATAAGTCCTGGAAAAGAACACTGATACCTGTTATGGCCATGAAAGAAAGTTGAAATGATACCCGGAAAACAATGTGGGGATTGATAAGTATCATCAGAAATGCGCTGAAAAAAACAATATGGATCAGGCTGGATTTCCGTTTCATTATTCTCGATACCATGTACAATGATAACATCAGGGAGGCTCTAGTTACCGACGGTGTCAGTCCGGTCAGAAAAGCATAGGTCCAGATACAGGGAGTGATTATGAAAAATGAAGATTCAGGTTTTTTACGGAAACAGGGTTTGAAAATAAACATCAATATGCCGTAGATGATCCCAACATGCAATCCTGATACAGCCAGGATATGCATAGCACCGGAAGCAGTAAATTCAAGCTTCTGCTGCTCCTCAAGATTTTCCCTGTAACCAAGCAACAAGGAAGTAGCAAGCTCACTGTTTTGTAAATTATAACCATCAATGAATTTCAAAAGTTTCATCCTGATTCTCTCAGGTATAAAAACAGTTTGAATTTTAGCATTGCCTTTCAGCTGTTTCCAGTTTTTGTTATCCAGGTAACCAATCCAGTATACACCGTGAATCTCGCAATATCTCCTGTAATCAAATTCCATTGGATTGGCTGGAAGGTCAATCTGTTTAAGGGGGCAATTAAATACCAGCCTGTCACCCGGTTCTACATGATCCAATCGGATACTTTTTTCAATATACAATATAATCCTGCCATCCTGAGGGCACCAACCCGACGGTCTTCTCTCCCACAGCCTGTCCAGAATGAGTTTGTATGTTTTTCCCTTTTCAACAGGTATAAGCGCTACCGTCCCAAGCCTGATCCTTTCAGGTTCACCGGCAATTGTATTATCTTTCAGCAGTGCCATTCCTCCCAGTAATAACAACATCGAAACAGGTATGCCGAATATACTTTCCCTGCGATAACCCTTTCTCTTCCAATATTTTTGGTATAGCACTATGAAAAGAAAAAGCATTATCATCCCCGGCAGGATAATATGCAAATCAACATCTGCCTTTTTCTGAATCAGAACACCGATCAGAAGTGGTAACAGGATACGAAGGAAAGGTATCTTTTTGAAATCAAAATAAATCATCAATACCGGTTTATGGTCTTCCTTTATATTGATGAAAAAAAGGAAGTATTATCGGTCGAGTGTTGATAATTTTCTCTATTTTTGAAACCGAACAACCGGGAATGTACTTTCCGTGATGCTGTCTAATCGAATTATAAATCAATGAGTTATGATAAACCTGAAAACACATTACATGGGTTTGGAGCTTAAAAACCCAATCATTGTGGGTGCGAGTAATCTTGTTACCAGACCTGATCATGTCAAAAGGATGGAAGATGCCGGTGCTGCCGCTATTGTGGTTAAATCTCTGTTTGAGGAACAGATCCAGCTGGAATCCCTCCAGATGGAAGAGGAATTGGGTGAATACAGTGACAGGCATGCAGAAATGACCAGCCTATTTCCCACGCTTGAACATGCAGGGCCGAGAGAACATTTGATGATGGTTAAAAAGATAAAGGAATCCATAAGTATTCCGGTCATTGCCAGCCTGAACGCAATCTTTAAGGAAACCTGGCTGGAATATGCCAAACTTCTAGAGGACACAGGGATCGACGGACTTGAAATAAACTTCTATGCTGTACCAAAGGACGTGAACATTTCAGGTGAATCACTGGAACAGGAACAGATTGGAATATTAAAAGAAATAAAAAGCAGCATTTCTATACCGATCAGCGTGAAGCTCAGTACATTCTATTCCAATCCTTTAAATGTTATCAGTAAAATGGATAAGACCGGTGTTGATGCTTTTGTTCTCTTCAACAGGCTTTTTCAGCCAGATATCGATCTAAACAGTGAAAAACACGTAACCAATTTCCCCCTGAGTTCTGAGGAAGATAATAAACTTCCACTAAGATTTGCCGGATTGCTGCATGGCAAAATTAAAGCAGGAATCTGCAGCAATACAGGGATTTATAACGGGGAAGACGTAATAAAGATGATTCTCGCCGGAGCAGATTGTGTACAGGTAGTAGGTACACTGTACAAAAATAAAATTGAACATATCACCAAAATGCTTAGTGATATAGAGTCATGGATGAAATCCAAAAATTATAATTCATTAAAGGATTTTAAGGGAAGCCTTTCCGATAAAAACACTAATGATCCATTCGTATACAAAAGGGCCCAGTATGTTGATCTTTTATTAAAATCGGAAGATATTTTCAAGAAACAGGGATTATTGTAGGAAGGGTAACGACCGGAGACCGGATTTTAAAAGGGACACTACAAGGATTATTGTATGAAGATTGTGACAGTGAGTACTTGCTACATTAATTCAAGAAACTGTAGAAAATAAAAATAGCTATCTCTTCGGATATACGATTTTGTAATTTATCTCCGCTTTACCCTTTGAAATTTCCCTGAGTTTCCCGTTCAGAAGTCTTTTTTTCAAAGGTTGTAATTTGTCAATGAAAAGTATTCCGTTCAGATGATCCACTTCGTGCTGCAGGATACGTGCACGTATACCTTCAAGATGTTCATTGTGAAAATTAAAATCCTGATCATAGTATTGTAACCTGATTCTGGACTTACGTTTGACATCCTCTCTGATATTTGGCAGGCTCAGGCAGCCTTCATTAAACTCCCATTCATCCCCGTCTTCTTCGGTAATATATGGATTGATGAATACTTTTTTAAAATCTTTCAGTTCGGGATCTTCCTCATTATTAATTGTTGTTCCATCAACTACAATTAACCTGAGTGACTTTCCAATCTGTGGAGCGGCCAGGCCAATTCCATCAGCTTGATAGAGAGTTTCATACATATTATCAATCAACTGGTTGAGTTCTTCGTGATCTTTCTTAATTTCGGCAGCCTTTTTTCTCAACACCGGCATTCCGTATACATGTATTGGATACGTCATAAATCAAATTATTTTTTTAAACCAAGGTATGATTGAAGAATGATAACCGCACTGATCTTATCCACCATTGCTTTATCCCTTCTGGCCATTTTCCGCATTCCTCCTTCAATCATAGCTTTATGTGCCATTTTTGAAGTATATCGTTCGTCTATTCTTTCAATTCTGATTTCAGGATATTTATCTCTGAACCACTTCAAAAAGGGTTCAATGTACTTTTCAGCCTCAGAGATCTGATAATTCATCTGTATTGGTTGGCCAACGATCAGGCATTCAATTTGTTCCTTTGCAATGTAATCTGATATAAATTCTTTGATATGCCTGGTATCCACCGTTGTAAGACCATTCGCAGTGATTTTCAAAGGATCTGTAACAGCGACCCCCACTCTTTTTTTACCATAGTCCAGTGCCAATACCCTGCCCAATTCTTTTTATTTAAACTGATTTAAGATAACAAAATTACAAAATAAATATAAAAAAAACCTCATCCTTAAGGTGAGGTTTATTTTAACCAATATTTAATATATAAACGTACACGAACTTTTTTCATGAAAAACTATTCAAAGACTCATGAAAAAAGTTCATGGGAATTCCCTGCTGTAAAGCTTAAATTTGTTGATCTAATATACATTAACATGCAACGAGTACCTTGTAACTCGTAACTTGGATTAATTACTCAGCTACTGAATAATCCATAGAAGCCATTCTTTTATAACTCTTATATCTCCACTTTGCATTTTCTTCGGCCTCCTTGAACAGGACTGCTGCTTCCTCAGGGAATGATTTCTTAAGAGATGTAAATCTTACCTCGGAAGAGAGAAATTCCTGAAATTTTGACCAGTCAGGTTCTTTTGAATCGAGTATAAACGGATTTTTTCCTTCTTTTTCCAGCAATGGATTAAAGCGGTACAGGTGCCAGAATCCACATTCAACAGCCCTGTTCATCTGTTCCTGCGATTTGTCCATTCCTGATCTCAATCCATGATTGATGCAAGTTGAATAGGCTATGATGATAGATGGGCCGGGATACTCCTCAGCCTCCCTGATTGCTTTAAACAATTGTGAATGGCTTGCTCCCATAGCCACCTGGGCTACATACACATATCCGTATGTCATTGCCATCATACCAAGGTCTTTCTTCCTGACCTTTTTACCTGAAGCGGCAAATTTAGCTACTGCTCCAACGGGTGTTGATTTGGATGATTGTCCTCCTGTATTCGAATATACTTCTGTATCTAGGACCAGCATATTGATATCTTCGCCCGAAGCGATCACATGATCGAGTCCTCCATAGCCGATATCATAAGCCCATCCGTCACCGCCAATTACCCATACAGATTTTTTGACAAGGTATTGTTCAAGAGCAAGAATTTCTTTAGCGATTGGATGGTTTTCTTTTTTGCATGCTTCAATAACTCTGGGTGAGACCTCTTTTGATTTTTCTGCGATATTTATATTTTCAATCCATTCCAGAAATACTTCCTTTGATTTTTCAGGAACACCATCCTGAATGGCCTGTTTCATTTTCTCAGCTATTCTTTTCCTCATTTTGTTTACACCCAGCACCATTCCGAAACCATATTCTGCATTATCCTCAAACAATGAATTTGCCCATGCAGGGCCTTTTCCTTCTGAATTTACGGTATATGGTGTTGACGGAGCCGAACCACCCCATATAGAACTGCAACCGGTTGCATTTGCGATCATCATCCTGTCGCCATATAACTGGGTAAGCAGTTTAACATATGGTGTCTCACCACAACCGGCACAGGCACCTGAATATTCAAATAATGGTTGTGCAAACTGACTGTTTTTAACAGTTTTGTACTTATCTGCCACGGAGTCTTTATATGTTACATTTTTGCTGATATAATCCCAGTTATCCATCTCTTTCATCTGTGTTCCAAGTGGTTTCATAATCAAGGCTTTTTCTTTGGCGGGACAAACATCGGCACAATTACCACAGCCTGTACAATCCAGCACACTGATCTGGATCCTGTATTGGTAGCCTTCAAATCCTTTTCCCTTTGTTTCAACAGTAGCCATTCCTGAAGGTTTGTTTTTCACCTCTTTCTCATCGAGCAGGAAAGGACGTATTACGGCATGCGGGCAAACATATGAACACTGGTTACACTGAATGCATTCCTCAGGCTGCCATTCAGGTACGTTCACGGCAATACCTCTCTTTTCCCATGTAGTGGTGCCTGCAGGAAATGTTCCATCCTCCCTGTCCAGAAAGGCACTGACAGGAAGATCATCTCCTTTCAGCTGGTTCATTGGCAGGGCAACATCCCTGACAAATTCCGGGAGGACTTCATCAACAGGCTGGGTGGTCACTTTTATATTACTCCATTCTTTTGGGACCTCCACCTGTTCTATTTCACCGCCCCGCTCAACCGCAGCATAGTTCATCCTGACAACATCCTCTCCTTTTCGTCCATAACTTTTTACAATAAATTTTCTCATTTCATCCACAGCCTGTTCATACGGTATGACCTGTGAAATCTTAAAGAATGCGGATTGCATAATGGTATTGGTACGGGTCCCAAGCCCGATCTCTTCAGCTATCCTTGTTGCATCGATGATATAAAATTTAATATCATGGTCAGCAAGATACTTTTTCATATGATCAGGCAATCTTTTTTTGGTCTCCTCCACATTCCATATTGTATTCAGAAGAAATGTCCCCCCCTTCTTTAAACCCTTCAGCATATCATATTTATCCAGGTAGGATGGAACATGACATGCAACGAAATTGGGAGTGCCTACATAGTATGTCGACCGTATAGGATGGTTGCCAAACCTGAGGTGCGAGATCGTGATACCTCCTGATTTCTTTGAATCATATGCAAAATATGCCTGGCAGAATTTATCTGTTGATTCACCAATAATCTTAATACTGTTCTTATTCGCCCCAACAGTACCATCTGCTCCTATGCCGTAGAATTTAGCCTCATATGTACCCTGGGGGACGGCACTGATTTCAGAGAACAACGGCAGGGAGGTATAGGTAACATCATCTATAATTCCCACTGTAAACCTGTTTTTCGGTTCTGGCAGTTCCAGGTTATTAAAGACAGAGATGATCATTGCAGGAGTGGTATCTTTTGAACTCAGACCATAGCGGCCACCTACAATTAGCGGGGTATTATCTTTCCTATAAAACAGATCTCTTACATCAAGGTATAATGGTTCACCATTTGCTCCCGGTTCTTTTGTCCTGTCAAGAACTGCAATTTTTTTAACGGTGGGTGGTAATACTTTAAAGAAATATTTTACACTGAATGGCCTGTACAGATGGACCGTTAATAAACCAACCTTTTTCCCCTGCTCCCGCAGATAATCGACTGTTTCCCTTATGGTTTCCGTAACAGAACCCATTGCAATAATAATATTTTCAGCATCCTGCGCGCCATAATAAGTAAAGGGATGATACTCCCTGCCGGTCATCTTGGTAATCTCCTGCATGTATTCTTCGACGATATCAGGTATAACTTCATAGAAGCGGTTGGCTGCCTCACGAGCCTGGAAATATATATCCGGATTCTGTGCTGTTCCTCTTGTCACCGGGTGTTCAGGATTCAGGGCACGATTCCTGAATTCCTGCAGGGCTTTGTAATCCAGGAGTTTTACCATCTGTTCGTTGGTCGGTGCTTCAACTTTCTGCACCTCATGAGATGTTCTGAAACCATCAAAGAAGTGTAAAAAGGGCACCCTTGATTTGATTGCTGCCAGATGGGCAACACCTCCTATATCCATGATTTCCTGGACACCTCCTGTTGCAATCATGGCAAATCCGGTATGCCTTGTGCTCATCACATCACTGTGATCCCCGAAAATGGAAAGTGCCTGTGCTGCCAGACTGCGAGCGGAGACATGAAATACACCCGGCAACAATTCGCCTGAGATCTTATACATGTTCGGTATCATCAGCAGCAAACCCTGTGAGGCAGTAAATGTTGTCGTCAGTACTCCTGCCTGTAATGACCCATGCACTGCTCCTGCTGCCCCACCTTCCGATTGCATTTCGACCACCTGAACCGTTTCTCCGAAAATGTTTTTTCTTCCAAATGCGGCCCACTCATCCACATTCTCCGCCATATTGGATGATGGAGTGATTGGATAAATGGCAGCAACCTCACTGAACATATAAGCAACATGCGATGCAGCCTGATTGCCATCACATGTTATAAAATTCTTTTTTTCTGCCATTTTAATGTATTATTATAATTTGTTAAAAACCTGGAATTTAGATGTATCTGTAATTTCTCCACACCCTACCTAAAAGGCCTTCATAAAGGTTGTGAAAGACATTTCCAAATTACTAATTTACAACATCTTACATGATATTTGCAAAATTAGTATAATTGGCAAATAAATAATATGAGATTTATTAGGTTTTGTATTATTCAATTCTAATAAAAATAAAGGTAGGAAAAAAAAAACGGATTCCTGTTACCAGAAATCCGCATTTTTCAAATCTTCCATTATCTATTCCGCATTCATAGAAATCAGGAATTCTTCATTTGAATCTGTTTTCGCCATCCTGTCAATCAGGAATTCCATTGCTTCAATTGAATTCATATCAGCAAGATAATTCCTGAGGATCCATATCTTATTCAGCATCCCTTTATCAAGCAGCAGATCCTCTCTCCTGGTGCTGCTTGCATTAAGGTCAACAGAGGGGAATACACGTTTATTGGATAATTTACGGTCAAGCTGAAGTTCCATATTACCCGTTCCTTTAAACTCCTCAAAGATCACATCATCCATTTTTGAACCTGTTTCCGTCAGAGCCGTAGCAAGGATTGTGAGGGATCCTCCATTCTCGATATTCCTTGCAGCTCCAAAGAAACGTTTTGGTTTTTGCAGTGCATTTGAGTCGACACCACCCGAGAGCACTTTGCCGGATGCCGGGGCAATTGTATTGAAGGCGCGGGCCAGGCGGGTAATTGAATCCAGAAGTATTACAACATCATGCCCACATTCCACAAGCCTCTTAGCCTTTTCAAGTACAATGTTGGCAACCCTTACATGCCTTTCTGCAGGCTCATCAAACGTTGAAGCTATAACTTCGGCATTCACATTTCGTTCCATATCGGTTACCTCTTCCGGCCTTTCATCAACCAGTAAAATAATAAGGTAAGCCTCCGGGTGACTTGCTGCGATGGCGTTGGCAATCTCCTGCAGGAGAATGGTTTTTCCTGTTTTGGGCTGTGCAACAATGAGTCCGCGCTGCCCTTTCCCGATAGGTGAAAACATATCAACAACACGGCATGAAATACTTCCTTTTATTCCCTTTCTGACAAGTGTAAACTTCTCATCCGGGAAAAGTGGTGTTAAATAATCAAAGGGAATCCTGTCACGAATAAATTGTGGATTACGTCCATTGATCTCTTCAACTTTGATCAGCGGAAAATACTTTTCACCATCTTTGGGAGGCCGGATAGTGCCCATAACAGTATCACCCGTTTTAAGACCGAATAATTTGATCTGGGATTGTGATACATATATGTCATCGGGTGAATTCAGATAATTATAATCCGAAGACCTCAGAAAACCATATCCATCGGGCATAATTTCCAGCACACCGGAAGCCGTTATAATTCCTTCAAATTCAAGGGTTTTATCAACCTGTCTCCGATCAGGTTTACGGTAATAATCCGGCACTTCCTTCTCGATAACAGTAGGTTTCTCCAGTAACTCTTGACCATCATCCCGCAATTCCGGTTTCTCCTCAAAAGTGACAGTTTCTTCTTCCGGCCCAAGGTCCAGGATCGGGCTCTCCTCCGTTATAACCTCTTCAGAAACCTCAGGTCTGTCTGAAGTTGAATAACTTTTATGGGATTCTTTCAATGGCCTTCTTCCACGTTTTCTTTGTGCCTTATTCCCATATCTCTGATATGAAGATGAGGAGTCTGAACCTGATTGTTTTGATTTAGACTTTGCCTCTGCTGCTGCAATGGCTTGTTCATCAAGTATTTTATAGATCAGATCCTGTTTTCGCAAAGACTCAACACGTTTGATCTTCAAATTTTTAGCTATTTCCCGCAGTTCGGGTAATAGCTTCTTATTAAGCTCAAGAATATCGTACATAAAAAGATTATTAAATAACAGTTATGAAGTTTATTCGATAAAATTTAATATTAGTAAATCATTTTTTCAAGCTGTAAGCATGGAAAGATATATTGATATTAATATCTTGGTTCAGACTATATAACCGGTTAATTGTAATATAGGATATATCAAATAAATAAAGGTGTAAATGCTAAAAACGGATAATGAAAATTAATAAGTTGAGGCCGGGAAAATCAGCGATTCAACAGGTATATCTTGGAAATTATTTGCAATAATAACCATTTAATAAGAATTACCAAAAAAAACACTCAAAATTGTTCATTATATTCGTTGATTATTGAGAAATATCAATTTTTTTATTAAAATCGATCTGACAAATGTAACAAAGCGGGATTTTATCCGTATAAACGACCATTAATTTCAGAACCATGAGACAGCTCAAAATTATCAAACAGGTCACAAACCGGGAAACTCCTTCCCTCGATAAGTACCTGCATGAAATTGGCAAGGTGGATCTCATATCAGCTGAGGAAGAAGTAGAATTAGCACGACAGATCCGTAGTGGTGATCAGTTTGCACTTGAAAAACTTGTCAAAGCCAACCTAAGATTTGTAGTTTCTGTCTCTAAACAATATCAGAATCAGGGTTTAAGTCTTCCTGACCTGATCAACGAAGGTAATCTTGGTCTCATCAAAGCGGCCCAGCGGTTTGATGAAACCAGGGGATTTAAATTTATCTCCTATGCTGTCTGGTGGATCAGGCAATCCATCCTTCAGGCACTTGCCGAACAGGCCAGGATTGTAAGACTCCCCCTGAATAAAATAGGATCGATCAATAAAATCAATAAAACCTTCGCCGAACTGGAACAAAAACACGAGCGGGAACCTTCTATTGTTGAAATATCTCAGGCACTCGAACTTGCTCCTGAAGATATTAAAGAAGCTATCCGCAGCTCTGGCAGACATGTATCGATGGATGCGCCACTTGCCGATGGCGAAGAAGGAACCATGTATGATGTCATGCTCAGCAAGGATGCGCCGAGCCCGGATAAAGGATTGCTGATCGAATCACTGCGTAAAGAAATTGAAAGAGCACTATCCACCCTCACCCATCGTGAAGCAAATATTGTCAGACTCTATTTTGGCCTTAACGGAAAGCACCCCCATACACTTGAAGAAATCGGGGAACAATTCAATCTAACCAGGGAAAGAGTCCGGCAAATCAAAGAGAAAGCCATAAAACGGCTTAAACATACTACTCGTAGTAAGATTCTTAAGACCTACCTTGGTTAAATGCATGCCCCGGTTAACAACCGGATTTACAAACCTGTTCATCCTTTGGGAATATGGTTGCCGATTGGCAATCGGCAGAACTTTTCACACCTTCACACTTTCGCACCTTCATACTTTCACACTTACACACTCTTTCTTCATTAGCCTCAGCCTAGCCTTCCACTATTGTGATAATTGCGACCACGAAAGCTAAAAAATGCAACACAAAAGACTATTTTTGTAATAATTATAAACCAACAGACAATGTCATATCTGATCGCACCCTCTATCCTTACTGCCAATTTTCTTGATCTCCGGAAAGAAGTGGAGATGGTTAATGAGAGTGAAGCTGACTGGATCCACCTTGATATCATGGATGGTGTCTTTGTTCCAAACCTTACTTTCGGATTCCATATAATAGGGCAAATTAAAACCATTGCCAGGAAACCTCTGGACGCCCATCTTATGATCACAGACCCGGACCGCTACCTGGAGGAATTCAGAAATGCAGGAGTTAATAAACTGACCGTTCATTATGAGGCCTGCACACATCTTCACCGTACTATCCGGCAGATTAAATCCCTTGGTATGGATGCAGGTGTGGCAATCAATCCCCATACACCCATTTATCTTCTTGAAACTATCCTGACGGAACTTGATCTTGTTCTGAATATGACCGTCAATCCCGGTTTCGGTGCACAGTCCTTTATTGAATTCAGTTATCATAAAATCCGTGTTTTGAAAAAACTTATAAGTGAAACAGGTTCAAAGGCACTGATCCAGATCGATGGTGGTGTTGACATGACCAATATCAGGCAACTGGCTGATGCAGGGGTGGATGTGTTTGTGGTGGGAAATACTGTCTTTTCAGCTGATGATCCGGCCGGTGTCATCAGTAAACTTAAACAGGGTGGTAAATAATATGTAATGTGTACTCACCCCCTGGCCTCTCTCTGGAGAGTGAGCCAGGGGATGAGTACAGAGGCCATATCTGTTCATCTGTGAGACGAGATCCCTTTCCGCCTTAGGCGGATCGGGATCAGTTCGACTTTGACATTTTACTTCGCTCCGCTTGTAAAATGTCAGTCTCACTGACCTCACTCTTTTCCGTCCAGAAAACCCTGCAAATATCTGAACCTCTCCGTCAGTTCCCCATTCCTGATGATTGTTGCCCGTCCGATTACCTCCTCTTCATCATTTCCTGCCAGGGCTGGTATCACTTTATCAGCCAGCATCTTCCCAAAATCTTCCGATGCATCCCTGGGAAGTTCCCCTGGCAGGTTATCTACCGCCATCACCGTAATGCTGCGGAGATCAAACGGAGTGGTTTCTTTTTCAGTCCAGGGGAAGTACCCGTAAAATGGCTGTTCAATTGAAGAAGCCCTGATGGTTGAAGGGATCGGGCCATGGATATCGCAGCTGATATCAGCTATGATCATGATTCTGAAATCGGGTTCACGCATATCCGTTGGTGTCATGAAACCCGGGGACCGGGGATCCCAATAATGACATGCAATATAAAAATCGGTAACTTTTGTATAGGGTTTGAAAATGGATTCATACATATCAGGATGTTCAAAAAAATGCTGCAGGTCAAATGGATGGCCATCCTTACGCCTGACATAATACCATGGGTCTATCCTGCAGATAACCGGCTCACCAAAATCCTTCTTCAGGAACTCTTCCGGATTCACTTCCCTGATATTCAAAGGTTTCAATAACTCCATTGCACCACCTGCCACCCTTCCCCCCCCGGTGATCAGAATCTTTATAGAGGGCAGACGCACTTTATGGAGTTCCTTCTTAACTTCTTCATAATCAAAACATTGATATGCAGGTTTTAACTTATAAATCCTGTAACGCTCACCATATGCCCGCAAACCATTATATGCTCCCACTATCCCGGCCCATCGTCCGAATGCTACCAGCCTTATATTGTTCTGATTAATAAGGTATTCATAATCAATTAAAGTTATTTTCCTTGCTGCTATCTCCTGTAACAATTTCCGGTTATGAGGTTGTTTTTTTGCGGTATGAGAAAAAAAAAGGTAGGTCTTACCCGGAATTAATGTATCGAGCTCGACCTCCTTTATTCCCATCAGGATATCACATTCTGATAGGTTATCCCTTAGCATTAAACCTGCCTCATAATATTCCTTGTCAGAATAACAACGAATTTCTGATGGCTGCAAGACAATATCCATTGTCCCATAACACTTTTTTAACTGACTGATCTGACCTGGAGTAAACGGAACTCTTCTGTCGGGTGGTGTCTTTGTTTCCCTTAGAATACCTATTTTCATTGGTTGAAATAATTATTGCGAAATTACAGAAATTTGGAAAGAGGAGAAAGTGAGATGAGGTCCTTCACCTGTAATAATTTCCATTTCCCTTCGACCAATATATTGTAAGTGTTATTCACAGGATTGATTGCATGATTGAAAACGGGTTAAAAAAAAGATTTCTTGAACTGGTAAACCAGCACAAAGTGATCATTCATAAAATCAGCAGGATTTATGGGGATACTCCTGAAGACCGCGAGGACCTGTTCCAGGAAATCCTGTTGAATCTCTGGAAAGGATACCCTTCATTCAGGGGGGAATCAAAATTCTCAACATGGTTATACCGGATTACCCTGAATACCTGCATTACATTATACCGTAAAAAATCCAGGTCGCCAAAAACTGACTCAATCAGTGATCAACACAGAGTGATACCGGATGATATAAATATAGTGGGTAATGGTGAAGAACTTCGCCTCCTTTATAGTGCAATTGACAAACTGGATAAACTGGAAAAGGCAATTATCATTCTTTATCTTGAGGAAAAAAGCTATGAAGAGATTGCGGAAATCGTAGGGATAACTCCAAACCATACAGGTGTTAAGATTTCAAGGATAAGAGAAAAACTCAGGAAATATTTTAAAAATGAAAACACTTAAACATGGAAGAGAAAGATATCATAAGAATCTGGAAAAAAGGATCTGATAAATTGAACAACGAAAAACCTATTACCATGGAAACAATTGAAGCCCTTGTTAAATCCCGGTCCGGGAAAGTTACAGGTAGAATCAGATGGGATCTGTATTTCAGCCTTGCCTGTTACCTGGCTGGCCTTTTCCTGACATCCTATACATCAGCACTTTACAGTTCTCACGTCTATCTGAAGTGGATTTTGCCCGCAATGGCTTTAGTACTCATTTTGCTACTCATCCAAAATATACAGCTACTGATATATTATCACAAACTCAGAATCCTTGATGTCAGCCTGAGGGATAAAGTTACCCGAATCATACGGTATTTCAGGGGAGGTTTCAGTATATGGCAACTGGTCTGGCCGGTTGGAATGATCTTCCTGGTTTTCAGTGTAACCCTCCTGATTGATTACCAGGAAGGATTTTACAGAATTAATCATCCATTTGAATTTGTTGCTGTGCTAATCGTAATGTATATGCTCATGTATTTCCCGATGCGTTATACCCGCAGCGTTAATCTGTACGACCTGGAAAATTGCATTAAGAATCTGGATGAACAGGAATATACTTCCATTGAAAAAATCCCCCGCCGTCATAGGAG
>LJUQ01000151.1 GCA_001304505.1 Bacteroides sp. SM23_62_1 | reverse complement strand
CTGAAGCCCTAAAGAAAAAAGAAGAAGAGGAAACGGCGGCTGAAGAGCAAAAGAAAAAAGAAGAAGAGGAAGCAGCAGCTGAAGAGCAAAAGAAAAAGGAAGAAGAGGAAGCAGCGGCTGAAGCCCTAAAGAAAAATGAAGAAGAACAGAAAGAAGCAATTACAAAAGGTTTGGAAGAATCCTTATCAGATGAAAAATCATCGTTTACACTCGACCCTTCTTTGAAAGAGGTTGACATAGATGCATCCGATGATTCTGTTGAAGAGGTAATAATCGAAAAATCAGAAGACAAAGCCGGAAAATCAATGGATTCATTTACACTTGAGGAATCCGGAGGGATCGAAGAGGTGACAGCAGCAGAAATCACAACAGAAAGATCTGAAAGCCAGAAAGATTACACTGCATCCACCGCGGAGAAAGGAGTAACTGAAACCACGCAATTAATATCAACTATCACACCATTATATAGTCAGCCCCCGGTCAGAAAAAAAAGAAAATGGATACTTCCACTTGCCCTTGCAGGTTCGTTGATCCTATTCCTCGTGGCCGCATGGTTCATTTTTCCTGACCAGATCAGAAATATCTTTAATATCGAAGGATCGGCCAGCCAGGAAATCATGCCAGCAGATGATACAGAACAGGGAATCCAGGGAGATAAGGATATCATTGCACCTTCTGAAACAGGGCAGGAAGAAACCGCTACAACAGAACCAATTTCTCCACAACAGGATACTCCAGCAGCCACTGAATCAGATAAGTCGGCTACAGCTACAAGCATCGGGGGAAAGAAATACTATGTCGTCGCAGGTTGTTTCGAATACAGGGATAACGCTGAAAGATATTATCAGGAATTAAAAAATAAAGGTTATAATTCAGAGCTTTTTGGAACCTGGAAAAATCTTTATACTGTAAGTTTTAATTCATTTTCAACCAAAGATCAAGCACTCAAAGAAATGTATCGTATCAGGCTATCTGCTGAACCAGATGCGTGGGTGCTTTATTATTAGATCGTTTCATATGATTTTCAAATCAGTCCAGAATTATAAATGGATTAATAAAACAGTTCTTGTTGTGGAGGATGATACTGCAACAATTTATTTTCTGAAAGAGATACTTGCACACACAGGAATAACAGTACTTACAGCAGAAACAGGAGAGTCAGCTTTGAATATATGCAAAAAGAATAAAAATATTGATATCGTTCTGATGGACATGAACCTGCCCGGGATTGACGGATATGAAGCTACAAAGCAGATCAAAAAGATTCGCAGGAAGCTTCCTGTCATCGCTCAAACCGCTTATGCCCTTGCAGAAGACCTTGAAAAATGTATAAATTCCGGATGTGATGGATACGTTGCCAAACCCATTAATATTTTTGAACTTTTAGCAAAAATGGATATTTTATTAGTGTAAAATTATGGAGCACGGAGCGTGGTGCAGGACTTATGGAGCAGGGAGTTTGGTAAAGGAATTATAATGCATCCTATGAAGATTTAAATATCAGCGCCTACAGCCAAACCGGGCCTGGCAGATAATACTATTAACCGGGAGAAAAAAGATCACAATAACTTAATAGACTCTATAGTAAAATACCACGAGGTCCCTCAGTCGCTTCGCTCCTTCGGGATGACATGATTCTAAAAACAGATTAAAGATTAAATTATACCTGGTTAAAAGACACCTTTACCTGAAATGAAGGTCATTCTGAAATCGCTTCCCTCTTCAGGATGACCGTGATTCTAAAAACACTTATAATGTATATAATGACAACTTAATGACTATCGAATTACAACTGAATACAACATGAACAATAAAAACAACAGAAACAATTGAAACTAATAAATAACATTCTACTCCCCACTAAATACGGCATGATACTTCGCCAATCGCTCAACTTCTTCCCTGCTGAAAGGATCAGGATGATATTCATTATTGATATACATTTCACTCTGGTTACAATAAAAATTACTTGCCGGGATTCCTGATGATCCTGTTGGAATAACCGTTAATGACAGATCCCAGTCGGACAGATTAAAAACATGCCGTTCTGAGGCACCATGGTTTGCTAGAAATGGAGTTTTCATTGGATAAGAATATTGACATACTGTATGATAGCTCCCTCCAACCGGGAACGGTCCGCATTCTAGTTTAAAAAGCCTGTTCAGAATATCAACACTACCCAGTTGATGTTTGAAACTGATCTGATGATGCTTACCCCATTGCCAGTTTTGCTGATCCGGGCCATAGTTAGCTTCCAGCCAGTCGAATGCAAGTACAAAACTTTGATTCACCATATCACGGAAATCTTCAATCCTGCCAGGCGTGGAAATGTCATCACACCAGCTTATCTGCTCACCCGATACAATTTTATCGATCACGTATGAAGCCAGCAAATCAACGCCGAGAAGTTCTTCATAAAGTTCTTCACCCAGCTCATCCATACATATTGCCATAAGTAATTGAATATAAAACACTTCAAAAAGTGTAGCTTCTATCGATTCGACAGTATAATTGAAATCCCATGTTCTTAATGACTGAAATGCTGGATTACTGTTTATTTTTTCATTGTTTTCATCAACAAGTGGAAGAACTGCTGACAGGATTTTTTCAACCCATTTCGAATGTTGATCAGTTTGTATCTTTATAATCGATGAACCGTTATGTTGCCCGGTTTCCCGGATCATCTCCACAATCCTGTTATATCGGTTTGGTAAATCAAACCAGGTGCTGATATAGTAGGGAAAGTCGGGACCTGCAGTTTTATTATTTGCCGATACGACATAACCTTCAGGGGGATTAAAGGAATGTGGAAGCATTTCGAACGGGACCAGCCCTTTCCAGTCATACAGGCTGGTATCACCCGGGAGGATCAACCCCGGATTTCCTTCCCTGACTGGCACTCCTGCAGCACAATACAAACCGATATTACCGGACACATCACCATACACGATATTCTGGCTGATGGATATAAATGAACTTACAGCATCTTTAAAATTCTGCCAGTTGGTAGCCCTGTTCAATAAGTAAACAGTTCTTACTTCATTGCTCTTCTCATTACCGATCCAACGGGCTGAAATAACTTTGTTTTTAACTCCTGTAAATCCGGATATGACAGGTCCCCGATGGGTGAACCGATTAATTCTCAAAACTGTATCCCCGCCTTTGATTGCAATTCTTTCTTCGACAACCTTCATATTTTTCCAATCACCATTGAATTTATATTGGTTACTATCACCTGGATTGATTGTCTCCTCATAAAAATCAATATTATCTGCTGCCACATTGGTCATACCCCATGCGATACTATCATTATGCCCACATATAATAAAAGGAGCACCGGAAAGCATAACACCGGTCACATTCAGTTTGCCAGGCACACACTGATGCATCTGGTACCAGATACCGGGCGCAACATCCAATCCTAGGTGCATATCATTTGCCACGATAGGAAAACCAGTTTCTGTTAATTGTCCACTTACTGCCCAGTTATTACTTCCGGAAAAAATTTGAACTCCCAGCCGATGGATTTTTTCAATTGCAGCCTGAATATTGATATAGGGTTCAGGGATGCCGGCCGAAAGAAAACCAGGATAGATGGACTCCTGAATGGACTGATCAGGGAATAATTCATCAAATTGTTGAGTCCCTATTATCTGTTGTACCTTTAAAAGAAATATTTCCGCAGGCAATCCCTTCGTAAGGTTCCAGCACATATATCCAATAAGGTTGAATGAATGGATAGGTTCCCATTTATCAGGTTTATACCCCAGGACTGCAAATTCGAAAGACAGCTTTTTTTGATAATCCTTTAAATACTGGTTGACACCATCCGTAAAGGCTTCCACACATTCAATAATGAAAGGATTTATATTATATGTTAACATTTCAGACTTTTCCGGTATACGCAAAGAACGTAGCAGATGATCCGCCTCGATCATGTCCTCACCAAAGATTTCAGATAAACGGCCCGTTGTAACTCTTCGCACAAGATCCATTTGCCACAACCGGTCCTGGGCCATCAGATAACCCACAACGCGATAGAGATCCTTCTCATTTTGTGCATAAACATGCGGTACTCCGAATTCATCTCTGAAAATTTCAACCTCGTCAGTTAATCCCTGCAGAACTATATCTTCATTATAATCCGGCACAGCACGGTTTGAGATATGCCGGACTAAGAAAAAACCGGTTATGAGGGCAAGGATGATAATGATCCCCAATCCCAGGAGAATGCGTTTGATTGTTTTCATATGATTGAGGTTTATTGATTTATTAAATTAAAGTTAAATATCTGCAATCATCATATCATGAATTTAAAATAACGAAAAACTGTATTTCTTCCTTTTAAAAGTTGGCATGAATATCCCGGCTGGAAAGTTTTTTTCTGCAGATGTTGGCATGAATGTCCCGGCTGGAAAGCCGGGACATTCATTTCAACTACACCAATGGAAAAATCCGGCTTTCCAGCCGGGACTTTAGTTCTATCTCAACTGTATCTCAAATTGTTTAAGGCATCCAACAGCTATCAGATACTGAGCCGTAATATAGGTCGTCATAATGGTCACCCTCGCCAGGAGAAAAGGATATGCAAATTTATCAATGGCAATCATTGAATCTGAAAGTACAAACAATATAGCACCTATAAGTACCAGGATATAACTTTTCCGGTTTACTTTTTCCTGCCGGTTCAGGGCAGCTGTTAACATGGCCAGTATCACTGCAGCATAAATAATGACAGGTATCCGCATGTCTCCAAGTCCGTCATACAAAAAATACAATAATACTGTTCCATACAATAAAATAGGCAGGACGAGATATATTTTTCTGAAAAACAATATATTCCTGCCCGGTGTTGAAAAGAATGCAATAAGATATAATACCTGTGCCACCAGAAAGCAAAATAGCCCGATCATGAAAAAAAGATCATTAAACTGTTGCAACTGAAGAGTCACATCGCCAAACCATGAGAAGATAAATGCAGAAAGGATCGTCCTGTGGAACCCGTTCAGCTGGTTCCAGACCAAGCGGTAATATATGAATATCAGAACCGGTATGATCAGGGCCTTCACAACAATCGCCGGCCACGTTAATTCAATCGTTTCCAGGGCAATAAATATAATACCAATGGAAAAGTAGATGGTGCTGAGTGATCTGGTGTTCATAGGAATATGTTCAAAGTTTAAAGTTCAAAGTTAAGTGTGGGGTACGAGATTGGGTTTGTAGAAGTAGATGCAGGTTCAAAGTTTAAAGTTTACAGCGTGAAATGCAACGCTTATCCTAAAAAATTTGAGGCACGAAAATATTTTATAGGGTAGGAACATATTTCACTACGGTTCATGGAATCAGAAACCATCCATTATAAAATTAAAAATAATTCCTATATTGGGGATAACAAATACCGCGACCTTGCAACCTGTAGATGAAAAAAATACTAACTATTTTTATAGCTATCCTTTTATTTATTCCAATGGTCTCAGGGCAGGAAGAGGAATCCTCTGATAAAAAAGAAAGAGCAAAATCCGACTCGGTCAAGACCGGCTGGACATTTGTTCCCATACCCTCTACATCATACAACAGAGACATTGGTTTTCAATATGGAGCAATAGTGAATTTTTACAACTTTGGAGACGGATCAAGGTATCCTCTTTATGACCATTCATTATATTTTGAATATTCCCGGACAACTAAAGGAAGTGGTATTGCACAGTTTCAATATGATTCCGACAGGCTCATACGTGGAATTAGAACTGCTCTTGAACTCAATTACCTTACTGAACAGGGACTTGATTTTTACGGATTCAATGGTTACCAGTCACTATACAACCATGCTTTTGAAAATGATAAGGATGCATCTTATATATCCAGGATGTTTTTCAGGCAGGAAAGGAAAATGATCAGGATCAGAACTGATTTCTCCGGTAATATTATCGAAAAAAAGCTTAAATGGTTTGGAGGGATTGAATTCTATAACAATAAGATAGATACCGTCAATATCGATAAACTGAATAAAGGGAAATCTGAAGAAGAAAAGCTGCCATACGTAAAAGGAGGATTATATGGTTTATATGCTAATGATTGGAATCTTCTTCCACCGGATGAAATCAACGGAGGTAATCATACACTGCTTAAGGCCGGGGTTATTTATGATACGCGCGATAATGAACCTAATCCCATGAGGGGAATCTGGACGGAAGCCATATTCGTGATAGCCCCTTCATTTTTAAGTAACAGGGATTTATCATACGGTAAGCTGGTACTTACTCACAGACAATATTTCACCATTATCCCGAGATCGCTGAACTTTGCCTACAGGTTGAGTTACCAGGGTAAGATCTTCGGAGATATGCCTTCCTACATGCTTCCGTTTGTATTTAATAGTCCACCGAATAAAACACGTGATGGCCTGGGAGGGAAAAATACAACACGTGGAGTCCTCAGAAACAGGGTTGTTGGAGAAGGGTACTTTTATGGAAATCTTGAACTTCGCTGGAAATTCACTGATACAAGATTGTTGAACCAGAATTTTTATATCGCTTTAAGTGTTTTTCTGGATGGTGGCATGGTTACACAGCAATATGAAGTGAATACAGCCAATGTTCCCGGCACTATTTTATTGAATAATAAAACATACTCTAATTCAGATTTTTTTTCTAATGAAGATGAAAAACCTCATTTTGGCACCGGGAGTGGTTTACATTTTGCCGTGAATGAAAATTTTATCGTCGCATTAGATTTTAGCTTTGCTTTTGATCCTGATAAAGACGGAGGCTGGGCACCTTATATCGGGCTGGATTTTCTGTTTTAATTAATATGAGTAATATCTCACAAGCAGAAAAACAGTTACGTTATGGTATGGCTGATCCAAGCGGTTACCAGCAGCTCATAAAATAAAACCACCCGGTTCATATTCCGTGGAGTACTATCGGATAAGTCCTTCAAACCTTGCTGCTTCTATGATCTCATCCTTATTAATAATGGATGATTTCTCCAGTTCATCCAGCAGGTTTTGTACTTCTTTCGACCGCCCCAGGTCATAATTAATGGTCATCATGTAGAGGTAGATTGTTCCGAAGACCGGGGAAAGATTATCATTTCTTGCTGTCATCAGGTCCTCAAAAACCTTCAGTGATTCTGTCAGGTTGCCTGCTTCATACAAATTAAATCCCTGGTTAATGATTTCATTTATCTCCTGGTCGAGAAGAACATATTTAAGAGAAAAACAGGCTTCATCACATTCCTCAATAATATCAATATATAAAAGGTCTTCACTGATTGGTGGGAAGATGAGTATGAATTCCAGTTTCTCACCTATTGCAGTGAATTTATACGCATCCGGACAATCCGGTATGCCCATAGACTGAATCAGTTTATATTCCTCATCCCCAAGAGAATTCCTGATATAGGTGTTGGTATCCACACAAAAGGTGCCGGATAACCTCCGGTTTAAAATTGACAGTAAAAGCCTGGTTTGATCCTCATCAATCTCAATCCTTTCCAGTTCAAGCGTTTCATGACTTGAGAATGCAAAATTGGGCCGGTGATACACCTGGGAAGTGGAATACTGTGGCATCAACAACAGTAACAAAAGCAATAACAATAAGCTTCTTATAAAATAAACTGGAGTTATTTTTACCATTTACTTCTCATCTGATTATTATACAGGCACCTGTTCTTCAGTAAAAGTTTAAATCATTAATTTACCACAATCATAAGTCATCTGTGGTATATTCCTTTGTCAAACGCTGAAAAATATGATATAAAAGGCTGTTACGATAACCGCAACAGCCTTTCTTTCTAAGCAGATTCGCTTTTTTTTCTATCTTGCAATGGATATGTCCAGTCCGATGGCTACAATCCAGGCATCCCTGTTATATGTTTCAGTAATGGAATTGAAGATACCGCTCCTTCCCGGACCGCCTAATTCCCTGTCAAAAGTTTTATCTGTTTCCGTATATTTTGTATAAGAACCTCCCAGGTTGAGTTCTATCATATTGTTAATTTTATAACCTATACCCCCACCGAAGGTATTGGCGCTCAGGCTGTGGCTCTGGTCATCCTGATAATCCTCGGTCACACCTGTGGAAGTTATTAAGTATCCACCGCTAACAGCAAATTTTTCACCAATTGTATATTCAACTCCAAGGGCAATTTCATACAATCCCCTATCGATATATTTTTCATCCCCATCCCAGTTGACGTCCTTATCAAAGAAGTAATGAAAACCACCCGAAATCATCAAAGGACTAATAGGTTTCAGGGTCACCCCGGCAGTCAGCATGGCCGGTATATCCAGGTTCGTCACCTCCCCATCAGGGAACAGGTATTCCGGATCGCCTGTAACCGGATTAATTCCAATTAAACCCTGCTTATCTGTTGCAGCACTGGTGGTGAATTCAAGCTTGGTCTTGAATTCATATTTGATTGCGATATTGAGCATTTCAATGGGTGAAACATTTACACTTACAATCGGGGAGATTCCTGTTGCAGTTTTTTCAGCATCCACCTCCTGATCTGCCAGTGCTGTGGCGGCGGCGGTTGATTGTGCGGCGCCTGTCGTTGCACTGTTCGCAGCAGCGGTGAATATACCAACAGCCTGGATGTTAGTGGTGGTAAGAGGGTCTACCCCTAATAGTCCTAGAGCATATATAACACTACTCTCCGTTACAATATCATTAGGTTGATAGAGCCCTAGTGTGATTGCTCCCTGGAGGTTGGTCGCTGCTGTTGTTAACATGGTGGCAGCAGAGGTGTATTGAGCTGCAGCATTCGAAAAGAATGTAGGTGCAGGTACCCATGCGCCATCAAGGAATATATCCACACCCTTCAGATGACCTGTATAGGTTTCTTTTGCCGTTACGAATCTTCCTCCAACAGCAACGGATATCAAATCATTAATCTTATATGACAGGTTAGCCTGGTATCCGAAGAAGACAGATGAGCCTTCAAAAAGTGCATCCAGCCTGTAATCCGTAACATTCTGCCCCTGGGCTGCAAGCATCGGTACAAGGTCGGACACACTATATTCAAGAGAGGGTAAGCCCTTATCATAACTTGCACTTCCTCCTCCTCCTATTGGATTGAATCCCGCAGAGATAGCAAATTTCCCGAGATTGAAGGCAGCATAGACTCCGGGGAAGACTGGTGCAGAGACACCGGCTTCCAAATCCTTCGGAGCAGGATTTAAATACTGGTAGGTACTCCCGATTGTCCTGCTCTGCCCGATTGTCTGGTTATTGATTGAAAAATGAAACCCGCTCCCAAGTTTTGTTATACCCGCCGGGTTGTAAAAAACAGCATCAATACCCAGTGTTGCATCCCGGCACAGCATCCGGGTATACTTCGCGCTCTGGTTTAAATTTGTTACAATTCCACCAGCTATGACCGGACCCGCAAAGAGTATGGTCAGTAAAATAAGGACCGGAATTCTTTTCATAATTGTTTTAGATTTAGGTTATATAAAACGAAGATAGATATAATTCTGGAATTTCAAAATAGGTGGTATGAAGCAGGGTGCAGGGTGCATGGAGCATTGTGCAGAGGGCAGGGTGCAGAGTGCATGGTGCAGGGGGGGATGGTGTAGGGAGTGGGGAGTGGGGAGTAGGGAGTGGGGAGTGGGGAGCAGTGGGTAGTGCCGGGAAAAAATACTCATTCACCAAAGCCTGTGAAGGTTTTAACAGAGTCACGTCCGGTTTCCAGCCGGATACATATCAGTTCTCGGTTGCTGGCTCTCAGTTCTCGGTGAGTGTGGGATTTGAATATGGAGTTCTGACAGTTACCAACCGGATAAATTCAGGCCCAGCAGAAAACTGGACAAACTCTTAACTCTGACTCATTCACATCCAGGAATTTCGCATCGGCCTGGGGCGGATGGCTGAAATTTCGGGGATCCTCGAAAAACTAGCAATCAGCTTCAGGGGGATGTAGTTTTTCGGGACCAGGAACCGAAAACCGGGAACCATTATTCCGGTTGTTAGCCGGACAAATTCATATCCCTCCACTTCGCATCATCCGGTTTTGCTACCTCAACATCATATGCTTTATTTACAATAAGATCCGCAAGGGGTTTGAGAGACTGGACATTCTGGTGTTCACGCTCAAGGACCTGCATCCTGAAATCATCTATAGGCTCTTTGGCCCGGATAATCTGGGTCATCTTTGTTTCATGATAGGTAAGGTCGATAAATACCCTCAGATCAACTCCTTTTGTTTTTATCGCATATAATCCGTCAATGACAAGAAGATCAATTTTCTTAAAATCAGTAATAAGTTTATCCACCTGGTCCGGAATGATGTCGATACATGGCATCATTGCTTCACGTTCCTCTTTAAACTCCGTCATGTTCCTCTGAATAAGGCTCCAGTCATATTCATTTATACCAACACTGCCTATCCCGTGAGTTCTCCTCCATTCATAGCGCAGCAGGGGGGGAACTTTATAATAATTATCTGTGTGGAGAACTTTTACCCTGATATGCTCTTCTTTCAGTTGCTTGGCCAGGGAATGGGATAGTTCTGATTTGCCTGCCCCGGATTCACCAGATATGGCGACAATATATCTGTAATGTTTCTTCTTCCGGTCAAGGTCCTTCAATGCATATTTTTTTATTTCTGCTGCAGCCAGCTTGTGCGCTTCCTGAATTAACAAAATATCGCCTAACATATGGAATAGTTTTCAGTTTTTAGTTTTTAGTTGAGTTATGGTGTTATGGATTTGGGGATTGTTTTACCACAGAGTTCCACAGAGGGTTATGGAGAGCCCCGGAGAATATAGTAATACAAAAACCACAAACCACCATACCAACACACACCAATATACCAATATACCAATAAACCAATATACTAATATTTAACGTGTTGTGCTATTAAAGACGATAATATTGATAATCACCTTTATATTGGGCCGCGCCGTCGGCGCGGCCCAATATAAAAATATAACATTCAACAACATACATTATTTAATAGCACAATGCGTTAATATTTAATTTCTTCCCATTTTTCGTTTGTCAGCAATACTCTTTTTTCACCGACATAGATCTGAATCTGTTTTCCCTCAGGATTCTCAACCTTTACGCGTATCTTTTTTTGAAA
>LJUQ01000150.1 GCA_001304505.1 Bacteroides sp. SM23_62_1 | reverse complement strand
CAACCGGACTTTTCTGTCACGATCTCCACGCTCTGGAATGTGTCCGGTTGGCAACCGGACTTTTCTATCACGATCTCCACGCTCTGGAATGTGTCCGGTTGGCAACCGGACTTTTCTGTCACGATCTCCACGCTCTGGAATGTGTCCGGTTGGCAACCGGACTTTTCTATCACGATCTCCACGCTCTGGAACGTGTCCGGTTAAAAACCGGACTAACTCAGACTGTAAAAACGGACAACAGACAACCATATTCACTTTTACCTTTTGCCTTTTTACTTTTTACTTGCCTGTGGATATCTATTTGATTTTTAATTAGAAATATTATATTTTTATCTAATCAAACCTCGTTACAAAATCCTGCATCCATGCCAATCTGGTCCGCCGAAATAAAAGAACTCGAGACATTATCCACCTCTGTAAAAGGACGGTTTTCTGGACTTGGGAAAGAATTGGAACGGTTGGTTAAAGCAGATGATGAGAATATGGTTCTGCTCTATTCAAGACGGTGCCTGGAAGTGATCATAACCGACCTTTGTGAATCTGAACTGAAGAGACCACGCAAAACTGAACCGCTGAAAGGTATTATTGATAAACTGAACAGAGAGGAAAAGGTGCCATCGAATATCATTGCTTCAATGCAGAACCTGAATAGCCTGTCAACTTTTGGTGCACATCCTAAAGAGTTTGACCCGGAACAGGTACGGCCAGTTTTAATTAATCTTACGACAATTATCAAATGGTATCTGAAATATAAGGATACACAAACAACTTATAAGACAAAGCCGGAAGCAGTAAAGGATGAAAACAAAATTCCGGATGATCCTAAAAAAACCATCCATATATCAAAAAAAAAGTTAACAATCATACTCTCCGGACTTTTACTGGTTTGTATTATAATCATTGTGCCTTTATTCGTATTAAAAAATATTATTGGTGACAGAAAACAATCTATCGATTTATCAGAACTTGAAAAATCGATTGCGGTATTGCCATTTGAAAACATGAGTAATAATGATGAGTATAGCTATTTCGGTGATGCTATAACAGATGAAATCATCATGCAGCTTTGCAAAATAAATGAATTCATTGTAAGATCCAGGACTTCAGTTATGCAATATAAAGCGACCGAAAAAACAAGTCCTGTTGTTGGCCGGGAATTAAATGTTAATTATCTGATTGAAGGCAGTGCGCAGAGATTTGAGGATCAGGTCAGAATACGGGTTCAATTAATACATGCAGCAACAGACAATCATTTGTGGGGCGAAATTTATGAAGGTAGCTGGAAAGATGTTCTTTCTCTTCAAAGCGAAATTGCAAAGCAAATAGCTGATGAATTAAAGACCGTTCTTACACCTAAAGAAATTGAAAAAATTGAAAAAGAACCAACAGGGAACCTCGAGGCCTATGATTTTTACCTGAAAGGCAACGAAGAACACTGGCAATACTGGCAGGATAATAACCCCGATCATATCAATAAATCGATCGGACACTACTTAAAGGCGATTGAGCTGGATCAGGAATATTCCATGGCATATACCGGTCTGGGACGTGAATACTGGATGCTGGGGCATTATGCACTAAAACCATCCCCTGAATATTGGAAAGAATCAAAAAGATTATTGAATAAAGCCATTGAACTGGATCCTGAAAATGGCTGGGCTTATGCTGAACTTGGAGTTGTTCAACATAATTGGGATTGGGATAGTTCGGCAGCAAGGTATTCTTTTGAAAAAGCACTGGATTTATCACCAAATAACCAAAATTGCTATATGCATTTTATACATTTGGAAGCTCGACTGGGTAACTGCAATGAGGTTGCCTCCCTTATTAAGGAATATTCTAAAAAATTCTCAGTTAGTGTTCATGATATGGACAATTGGAACTTGTTGTTTCTGGTTTGCAGGAAGGATATTGAACAAATCAAACACATTGCTGATCAGTATTGGAATTATGACACACCAATTCTCCCCGGTTTTTATTGTTATATTGCATATCTCAATAATGGCAATTATACAAAAGCTCTTGAAATTGCTGAATCTATAATAGATCATTCGGAAGACCCATCAATACGTTTTATGATCAGGGGACATATTAATGCAATGATGGAAAATAGCGAAGGAGCACATGCAATGCTTGAAAACTTAAATAAGTTGTCCGAGTCCAGAAGCGTTTCTAACGTATATTTCGCAAATATATATTATGCTCTCGGGGATAAGGAACGGACCCTGGAATATCTTGAAAGGGCGCTTCAGGAGCATGATTGGAGAATTCATGCCTTCATGAATGATGCCACTTCTTTTAACCTGATTAAAGCTGAACCCTGGTTAGAGGATATCATCCGGAGAAGCTGGATTCCAGTAAGCGATACTGAGTAAGATGTGGAAAAGAATAATCCGGTTGACAACCAGCTAAATTGTTGCCGGTTCTCTTTAAGTGTGAGTTAAAGGAAATTTGTGTGATTAACCACAGAGAGTGCAGAGTTCAGAGGAGGGCAACAGAGAATAGTGCACATTTCGGCACAATTGCTTTAATATTAAAATCCAATGAAGTTAGGGATTGTGTCACAACCCTATTCTTAGATACATATATCAACTTCACCCCCCTCCAACCTCCCCCCTGAAGTGGGGGAGGCTTAATTCTTATTATTCAGCGGTTCCCCTTCCCTCTTCAGGGGAAGGGGTTAGGGGTTGGGGTGAAGTTAGGAATAACATTTTGCATGATCTCCATCGTTATTAAATGAAAAAGTGGTTATGACACACCCCCTTATGAATCAAAGAAGTGTAACAGAAAAGTCCGGTTGATAACCGGACTCTTTCTATAACCAACTACTCACCGGATGACCTGGAGTCACCCGGTGAGTGAATAATAAGAAATCAAACTATGAAACACAATCGTATCCCATTTATAATGGTAGTTATCCTGGCCCTGTTTTTATCAGGAACTTTACTGACTTGTGTGCAAACAACCGAAACAAACGGGCCTTTGAGGGTAAGTGACAAAAATCCACGGTATTTCACCGATAATTACAATAAAGCTATCTACCTTACAGGTTCCCATACATGGAATAACCTGGTTGATATGACAACCGAAGATTCACCGGAAAAATTTGATTATCCGGAATATATCAGGTGGATGAAGAGCCTGAATCACAATTTCATGCGCCTGTGGGCATGGGAACTTCTCAACTGGGACACACAGGGTAACAGAGAAAGTGAACCTAAAAAACATACTGTTGCACCTCATCCATGGCTGCGCACGGGTCCTGGATTGGCACTGGATGGAAAATTGAAATTTAACCTGGATCAGTTTGATCCTGAATATTTTACACGCCTGGAGGAAAGAGTGAAGATGGCACAGGATTCAGGTATTTATGTTTCCATCATGTTGTTTGAGGGATGGGGACTGCAATTTTCTCCGGGAGCCTTTGAAAATCATCCTTTTCACCAGGAGAATAATATCAATGGGATAAACGGCGATGCCAACGGGGATAGTTCAGGTGTTGAAATCCACACACTGGGAGATGAAGAAATTCTTTCAATTCAGGAGATATATGTCAGGTATGTTATTGACAGGGTTAACAAATTCGACAATGTATTATATGAGATATCCAATGAAAATCACCCGCCTTCAACACCCTGGCAGTATCATATGATCAACTTTATAAAGAATTATGAAAAAGAATTGCCGAAGCAGCATCCCGTTGGTATGACATTTCAATACCGGGGAGGCAGTAACCAGGCATTGTTTGACAGTCCTGCTGACTGGATATCCCCCAATCCGGAAGGCGGATATCGGGATAATCCTCCCGCTGCAAATGGTTCGAAGGTCATCCTGACGGATACGGATCATCTGTGGGGTATCGGCGGGAACCAGTCATGGGTGTGGAAAAGTTTTCTCCGCGGAATGAATCCCCTGTTTATGGATCCTTATGACTGCATGGTACTTGCAAACTCCTGTAACCCGGTGTGGATGGACTCAGTACGGGTGAGTTTAGGGTATACCCGAATGCTGGCCGACCGTATGGATCTGCTGTCAATGCTTCCCCTGCCTGAGCTGGCATCTTCAATGTATTGCCTTGCAAACAGAGGTTCGGAGTACCTGGTATACCTGCCCGATAGTGATGAGGTGGAGGTAAATCTTGAGGATACTCCGGGTTCCTTCCAGGCAGAATGGTTTAATCCAAACACCGGGGAATTTACAGAATCAGATATTATTGAAGGGGGTGACAAGGTATCGTTAACATCTCCATATGAAGGGGCAGGGGCGGTGTTGTATTTGAAGAGAGAATATTGATAAAAATATATTCAATACCCCCTCTCGATCTCCCCTTGCTTGCAGGGGGAGATGCCCAATTCAGGCGGACAGAGGGGATGTTTAAAACCAACACTCTTCCTCGCACTTACCAGGAATCCTGCCCGCCCCCCTCTCCCCTGAAAGGGAGAGGACTTATCTATTTTGCTCAGGATTGTCGAATTTTTCCGGTTCTCGGTAGGTGTGAATATCGGGATTGGTTGTGGATGGAAGTTATGCCGATTGCCAATCGGCATTAATAATACTGTTGAATGAAGTAGAAAGGTCCAGTTGTTAACCGGACTCTTCCACATCATCATAGGTTGTTAAATATGTCCGGTTAAAAACCGGCAGACATTTTCTCCGGTTAAAACTGAGTTTGACTGGCTCATCCCTTAGTATTATTGCTGCCGGTTAACAACCGGCAGAACTTGTTTAAACCCTTGACAGTTTGACGTTAGGTTTTTCACCACACTTATGTAAATGACCAGGATTCCAGATTTTTGATTGCCCTGATCGACTACGAGTTCCCTCATCCGCCTTACGGCGGATGAGGGATGACTTGTTTCAGGAGACTATATTCCTAATTCCATGCCCTCTGCTCCCTGCACTCTTCCTTATCCTTCCTAATTATTTGATTTTTAATTTGAATTGACTTATTTTTATCTAATTAAATCCCATCTCAAATCGTTACTTCCATGCCCATCTGGTCCGCCGAAATAAAAGAACTTGAGGCTTTGTACAGCTCTCTGAAAGGCCAACTTCCTGAATTGGAAAAAGAATTAGAACACCTGATCAAAACAGATGATGAAAACGTTGCCTTGCTCTATTCAAGAAGATGCCTGGAAGTTATCATTACCGACCTGTGCGAATGTGAACTGAAAAGGCCCCGCAAAACAGAGCCCCTTAAAGGTATTATTGATAAGCTGAAACATGAAGAGAAGGTACCATCTCACATCATTGCCTCAATGCTGAACCTGAACAGCCTGTCGACTTTCGGTGCCCATCCCAAAGAATTCGATCCGGAACAGGTAAAACCGGTTCTGAGTAACCTGAATATAATCATTAAATGGTACCTGAAATATAAGACCCAGAAAGTTGAGTCTGCAGTAAAGGAAAAAGAGGAAGAGCATGAAGCTGAAAAACAGAAAAAAGCAGAGGAACCTGCCACTGTCGTTAAGCCAAAGAATAAAACAGTTCTGGTCGTCTCCGGGATAGTACTTATTGGAGTTATCCTGATCATTGCTCTCGATCTGTTCAACATCTTCCGGAAGGATAAATTTGAAGATATCAGGGATGCGGATGGCAGGATTTCCATTGCCGTGATGCCTTTTGAAAATCTTACAGGGGATACCACGCTGAACTGGTTCCAGAGAGGTGTATCATCTCTAATTATTAATGGCCTTGGTACCTCTTCCGAACTTGCCGTGAGGGATGATCACACGATGTTTGAGGTGATGGAAAGTATGGACCAGGTTTATACTGCAGCCGTTTCACCATCACTGGCAAAAGAGGTGGCTGAAAAAGTAAAGGCAGAGACATATATCAGGGGCAGTTTCCAGGGAAGAGAGGGCCAATACCGGATCATGGCAAACCTGGTTAATACTCAGACCGGCGATATTATCTGGACACATAAGGTTGAAGGCAATCTGAAATCTTCAGGATATCTCAGCCTGGCGGATTCATTATGCAATGAGATCAAAGACTATCTTGAAATCAAGGCGCTTGAGCAGGTAACGGATTATGATTTCAGGGAAGCATATACAAAATCAGCCGAAGCATACAGGTTTTTCATTGAGGGGATGAATTCGATTTTAATCCGGGATGAGGAATCTGCCATACAATCCTTGAAAAAAGCTCTGGAAATTGATTCATCTTTTGCGTTTGCTTCATTTTATATTGCCTGGTCATATTGTTATGGTGATCTTGGGTGGGAAGAATGTGTAATCTGGACTCGGAAGGCATATAACATTAAAGACAGACTCCCGTCAAAGTATAAACCCTGGCTGGAACTCTGGTATGCCTGTTATATAAGTGAAGATCTCCAGGATATTATCCGGTACCTTAATTTACTTGAAAAATCAGATATTGAATCCCGATTATTATGGTTTGACCTTGGAGTTACCTATTACGACTTTCCAAAACAATATGAAAAAGCTGTTGAGGCATTTGAGAAAGTGGAGGAAATCAGCCTGGAAAGAGGCGGTGACTGGGAGTATATTTTGTTCTATGATTGGTATGGGAGAGCCCTGCATGAAGCCGGAAAATATGAAAAAGAAAAAGAAATTTATGAGACTGGTTTAAGACTTTTTCCTGCCGGTAAAGATATTCAATGGACCACTTGTGATTATATTAAATGGCGTCAGGGGGTTTGTGCTTTTTCAAGAGGCGATACTTCAGAAGGTAACAAGTCTATAAAATGGTATGGATTACGATTAAAAGAATTAGGTTATTCAGAATCTTTAACTGAATGGGGAACAGGTTTAATGTATGATGAAGCAAATATCATGGATAAAGCTGAAGTGCATTACAGGAATGCGGTTAAACTGGAACCTGAGAACTCATATCGGATTGCAAATTTAGCTGAGTTTCTTATTACGAATGACATCAATATTGATGAGGGAATGGAATTGATTGAAAAAGCACTAGAGACTGAACCTGAGAATTGGTACCGGCTTATGATAAAAGGCTGGGGTTGTTATAAACAGGGGAAATATGAAGAAGCGATACAACTTCTAAGAAAAGCTGAAGAAATAAGCATTGGTTTCAATTATGATCTCCATCAACAAATCCTTGAAGTTGAACAGGCGCTTGCCGGTAAGAACAAACAATAAGTTTTAAATATGAATTTAGATTTTTATGCAATTTTGCAATTAAATTGCAAAATTGCATAAAAATAATTACTAACCAACTTAGAGATGTGAAAAATATTATGTAATTTTGCATTTGGAATGCAATAATACATAAAATTGAATCAAAGGTATTTCCATAGAAATATTGAAGATCTTCTTCACAAAGCCCTGTCAGATTTTCCTGTAGTAATTCTCACCGGGGCCAGACAGACAGGGAAATCCACATTACTGAAAAACATTCTTCCTGATTACCGGTATATAACCCTCGATGATCCTGTTCAGAGACAGATCGTAAAGGAAGATCCCAGATCAGTTCTTGATATTTCAGATAAGTCCCTGATCATTGATGAGATTCAGTATGCTCCTGAAATTTTACCTTATGTGAAAATAATTGTTGATTCCGGCAGAGATAAAAACGGACAAATTGTACTGACAGGATCACAGCATTTTAACCTGATGGCAAATATTACCGAATCACTGGCGGGAAGGGCCGCTATACTCACTCTCCCGACGTTTTCTGTAACAGAATATTCCGCAAAAAACATCGGGCAACCAAAAGATTGTTTCCGTGCAATCATGAAGGGATTTTATCCTGAACCATTATTACATGCAAAAGATATTTCTTTGTTTTATGGGTCATATCTTCAGACCTATCTTGAACGTGATGTCCGGCAAATATCCGATGTAAGTAATCTTACTACTTTTCAGACATTCATTACACTGCTGGCTTCACGTTCCGGTTCAGTTATCAACCAGAATGAACTGGCAAGGGAATGTGGTATTGCCTTTAACACTGTAAAGAAATGGCTGACTATATTGCAGGCTTCCGGTATCGTCTACTTTCTTAAACCTTTCTTCAGGAATATATCAAAACGAATGATTAAAAGTCCAAAATTGTACTTTAACGATACCGGCCTGATGGCATATATCCTAAAATACAAGGATACGGATACATTATACACAGGCCCTTTATCCGGCAATATTTTTGAGACTTTCCTGTTCAATGAATTCCTGAAATACAAATACAATTATGATGCTGTATTTGAAATGTATTTTTTCAGGGATTCAAACGGAAATGAAACAGATATAATCCTTGAATTTGAAGATAAATTCCTGTTATTTGAACTTAAAGCCTCCCGGACACTCCGGCTTGAACATGCCGGAAATCTTAAGAAGTTGCTGCCATTGTTCCATAACGGCAAAGGATATTTATTAGGATTTTATGAGGATGATTTTCAAATTACTGAAAATATTATTGCCAGGAACTGGATGAATCTGTTTAATATTCTGGATGAAAATTTTAAAAAAAATGAGTCTTGAAAACAACCAGTAGTCTCTTAACTTTTCTAATTACTCCCATATGGCCATAGTTACAACTACCTCACGAATAATTACTGCGCAAATGTTTCACCAAATTATCTTTTAGCTTCAGCCTTTTCTCTTCCCCTGATTGTCTCCACCCAGTGAACTGCTTTTACACCCGTCCCATCAGCGATCTGATGCCGGCAGCTGAAGCCGCATGCCACGACAGCTGCGCCGTTCTTTCGGTTTCTGATTGCAGGAAATAAACGATCGTTGCCGATCTTTATTGACATATCATAGTGTTCCTTCTCATAACCAAAAGAGCCGGCCATCCCGCAGCAACCTGAATCAATAATATCAACAGATACTCCGGGAACACAAGCCAGCAGGTCTTTCATCGCATCTGTCCCGTACAGTGATTTCTGGTGGCAATGGCCATGGATGAGCACATGCTCGAAAACGGATGTAAAATTACATGTGCAGTTACCCTCGGCGACCTCCCTGGCAAGGAACACATCGATCATCATCACATTTTCCTTCATTGATTGCCCGAGTTTTTCATCATCAATCAGATCCGGCAGGTCATCCGTGAGAGCTGAAGCGCAGCCCGGCTCACAGACCACTATTTTATGTCCCTCATCAATATATTTCTGAAGATTCCGCAATGTTTTTTCACCTTTTCTCCGGGCTTTCCTGAGAAATCCGTGCGAGATCCTGGGTCGCTGGCAGCATCCTGCATTGGCAAGGATCACCTCATATCCGCATGATTCAAGCAGTTCAACAGCCGAGATTCCCACATCTGGTTCGTGAAAATTCATATAGGTATCATCAAACAACACTACCTTTTTGGATGACTGACCGTTAGGTTTATAATTTTTCTTAAACCATTTATTAAACGGATGCCGTACATAGGCTGGCAGGATACGGCGGCTATCAACCCCGAGGTACCATTCAAGGATTTTGCGAAATGGAAGGGATCGCTGGATGATATTAACGATCGGTGCTTTCCAGCCGGCCATCCTGCGGGCCATGTTGGTGGACCGGGCGATGAATCTATCCCGCAAGGTGGAACCATGATCATCCATATATTTCTGGAGAAATTCACTTTTCAGCCTTGCCAGGTCGACATTACTCGGACAGTCGGATTTGCATCCTTTACACGAAAGGCAGAGATCCATAATTTCGTAAAGCCTCCTGCTGGTCAATCCTTCAGGTCCGAGTTGACCAGTCATCGCAAGGCGGAGTGCATTGGTCCGTCCCCGGGTTGAATGCTCTTCATCGCGGGTAGCCCGGTAAGAAGGGCACATCGTACCGGTCAGATTCTGGCGGCAAACACCAACACCATTGCACATCTCGACAGCACGTGCAAAATCCATCTCCTCACGGTAATGATACACTGTTGGTAATACGGGAGTCCGGTATGCAGAACCATACCGGAGGTTGTGGTCAATTGGTTCAGGATCGACAATAACTCCCGGGTTCATTAAATCGGCAGGATCAAATAGTTTTTTAACTTCCCTGAAAGCATTGTAAATCCCGGATCCAAAGTACATTTCGAGGAAAGGGCTCCGGATGCGTCCATCTCCGTGTTCACCACTGATGGATCCTCCATATTTCTTTACGAGCCCATGTGCATATCCGGCGATGTCCTTCATATGATCAATATCCCGCTGATCTTTCAGGTTAAGGACAGGCCGGATATGGATCTCCCCTACACTGGCATGGGCATACATGTCGACAACTATTTCACGGTCCCTGCAGTATTTCAGGATCTGACCCACATATTCGGGAAGAACATCCAGCGGAACGGCGGAATCCTCGATAAACGGTACAGGCTTGCGGTCACCCTTGATACCCAGCATAAGGCCCAACCCATTCTTTCTCACTGTCCATACTTCAGCCTGTTTCTTTGGTTCGGATATTATTGGCCAGTGATAACCCAGCTTCTGCTTCTGGAGGTCTTCCACAAGGGTGCTGGCTTTGCTTTTTGCTTCCTCTTCTGTGCTACCGAAAAATTCAACGATCAGCATGCCTTTGGGATTTCCTTTTATGAAACCACACAATGGTGCAATGCTGAGATTTTTCCTGGCCATATTGGCAACTTCCTCATCCATGATCTCGACAGCCGAAGGTTGATGCCTGAGGATCGGAGTGACAGCCCGTATGGCTGCGAGCAGATCGTCAAAATGAACAACACATAGTATTTTGGATTTCGACAATGGTTCCAGGTTGAGTTTCGCTTCAAGAACGATACCGAGTGTGCCTTCACTTCCTGTAATAAGTTTGGATAAATTCCAGGAATCGGTATTGACAAAAGAATCGAGATTGTATCCCTGTACCCTTCTCATGATCTTAGGATACTGCTTAACTATTTCATCCTTGTTTTTCCGGATAATTGTATCCAGGCCAATGACGATTTCATTTTCACGATCCTTAAACTTCACATCACCCTTCTTATAACCGTTGACAGAAAATTCCTTGCTATTAAGAATAGTTCCGTCTGACAGAAGGATTTTAGTTTCGAGCACATGGTCGATAGTTAATCCGTATAAAATACTTTTGGTTCCTGCAGAATTGTTCCCTATCATGCCGCCGATGGTTGCCCGGTTACTGGTTGCCGGGTCCGGGGCGAAATGGAGATGGAAAGGAGCAAGTACATGATTCAACTCATCAAG
>LJUQ01000149.1 GCA_001304505.1 Bacteroides sp. SM23_62_1 | reverse complement strand
TGGAAGAATGGAAGAAAGGAATAGTGGAATGATGGAAGAATGGAACAGTGGAAGAATGGAACAGTGGAAGAATGGAACAGTGGAAGAATGGAAGAATGGAAGAATGGAATAATGGAAGAATGGAATAATGGAAGAATGGAACAGTGGAAGAATGGAAGAATGGAACAGTGGAAGAATGGAACAGTGGAAGAATGGAACAGTGGAAGAATGGAAGAATGGAAAAAGGGAAGAATGGAAAAAGGGAAGAATGGAAAAAGGGAAGAAAGGAATAATGGAATAATGGAAGAATGTATATTAGTTTTCTGGTATATTGGTGTGTAGGGGGGATGGGGTTTGGTGATAATTGGATATAAATATGCAACATTCCAACATTCCAGTATTCCAACATTCCAGTATTCCAACATTCCAGTATTCCAACATTCCAGTATTCCAACATTCCAGTATTCCAACATTTCAGTATTCCAACATTCCAGTATTCCAACATTCCAGTATTCCAACATTCCAAAATTCCAGTATTCCAATATCCCATCATTCCCTCTCAAAGTTGTATCCAATTTTAATCATATCAAACTATATTTTAACAATTTTTATTTATGACGGCATATATATTTCCCGGACAGGGTGCGCAATTCCCGGGGATGGGGAAGGACCTGTATGAAAGTCATGAAATTGCCCGCACACAGTTTCACCGGGCCGATGAGATTCTTGGATTTGATATTACTTCTATCATGTTTGAGGGGACCATTGAAGATCTGCGGCAGACCAGGGTAACCCAGCCTGCTATTTTTCTTCATTCGGTCATTCTGGCGCAGATAATCAAGAATTTTCATCCTGCCATGGTTGCAGGCCATTCCCTAGGTGAGTTTTCTGCACTTGTTGCCAACAGGGCTCTTTCCTTTGATGATGGATTGCGCCTGGTATATCAGCGTGCTCTTGCCATGCAGAAAGCCTGTGAAGCACAGCCATCAACAATGGCTGCCATCCTGGGGCTTGAGGATCAGGTAGTGGAGGAGGTATGCCGGCAAATTGAGGAGGTTGTTGTTCCGGCCAATTATAACAGTCCCGGACAGGTTGTCATATCGGGATCTGTAAAAGGTATTGATCTTGCAGTTGAAGAACTGACAAAGAGGGGAGCAAAACGGGCTATAAAACTGAGTGTTGGCGGGGCATTTCATTCACCTTTCATGGAACCTGCGAGGCTTGATCTTCAGAAGGCCATCGAATCCACCATATTCAATGAACCTGTATGCCCTGTTTACCAGAATGTGAATGCTGAACCATTTACTGAACCACATAAAATCAAGGCCAATTTGATTGCCCAGTTAACTGCACCGGTACAATGGACCCAGACCATCAGGAATATGATCCGGGACGGCGGAAATGAATTCATCGAAGTGGGTCCGGGTACCGTTCTGCAAGGCCTTGTAAAAAAAATAGATCCTACCGTTTCTGCCACAGGCGCCTGAGGGGCGGATGCAAAAATGTGATCGGGCTAAAAATATTTTGTATCCAGGCAACCGATATTTTCATTTTTTTGACATTAAGGATTGGGGAAATGTTATAGCGATCCAGTCATTTAAAGTGACTGGATCATTAGCGGAGCTGTATCCGGTAGTGAAGTTTTTTTTGATTTTTCTTTAGGGATCCAGTCACTTTAAATGACTGGATCATTAGCGAAGCTATATCCAAAGTGTATCTTTACCCATTGAGGTAGTTCAGCAAAAAGTTGATTCCATAAAAAGAATCAAAGTCTGATATTTACAAAAAAATCATATTATTTTTTAAGTAAATTTGGGGTTTTAATTTCAGATTAAAAGTAAATGAGCTGCACTCTTTAAAATATTTATCATGAAGGTACTAAAATTTGGCGGTTCATCAGTAGGCACCCCTGAAAGGATTATGGTGGTGAAGGAAATTATAGAAAGCCAGAAAGACCCATGTGTGATAGTTGTCTCAGCTTTTCAGGGTGTTACCGACCAGTTAATACGTGTTAGCAACCAGGCCGCACTTCGCGATGACTCATACAAACAATTGCTCGATGATATTGAACAGAGGCATTATGACGCTGTTAAGAAACTCTTCCGAATCAATCAACAATCAAATATCCTGGCAGCAATAAAAATTCTGATCAATGAAATGGAGGAAACACTTAATGGTGTTTACCTGCTTAAAGAATTAACCCCGAAAACACTTGACTTCATTCAGGGTTTCGGTGAAAGACTTTCTGCTTTCATCATCAGCCTGATCGTTGAGAATGCCTACCTGGCAGATTCCAGGGATTTCATCAGAACAGACAGTAATTTTGGAAAGGCAGCTGTTGACTTCAGGATGACAAACGAACTTATCAACAAACATTTTGAATCACTTAAAAAAAGAGCTATCGTACCAGGATTCATTGCAAGTAATCCGAATGGGGATATCACAACCCTTGGGAGAGGAGGTTCCGATTATACCGCAGCAATTATTGCAGCAGCTTTGGATGCATCTGTGCTGGAAATCTGGTCAGATGTAGATGGTTTTATGACAGCCGATCCCCGGAAGGTCGAAAGAGCGTATGCAATCGATTATCTCACCTACGCTGAAGCAATGGAGCTGTCACATTTCGGCGCTAAAGTAATTTATACCCCAACTATCCAGCCTGTACTGAATAAAAAAATAAGGATACACCTGAGAAATTCTTTTAATTTGAAACATAAAGGGACAATAATCGGAACCCAGAGAGTTATCCGGTCACAAACACTTATTAAGGGAATCTCATCGATCGATGACATTGACCTGATCACCATTCAGGGATCAGGACTGGTAGGAGTTACAGGAATATCCATGCGTCTTTTCACCGCACTGGCCAGGCAGGGAATCAATATTATTCTCAATACCCAGGCTTCCTCTGAATATTCAATCAGCTTTGCAATTGTTCCGCCTGATACAGAAAAAGCTGTCACCGCAATTAAGAATGAATTTACACATGAGATTGAACACCTTAAATCGATCCGGATAAACATCGAGAAGGAACTTTCAATCATTGCCATTGTCGGGGAAAGAATGCGGCGTACACCGGGGATTTCAGCCAAACTGTTCAGATCACTTGGTCGAAACGGGATCAATGTGATTGCCATCGCACAGGGTTCCTCGGAACTGAATATTTCTGTTGTCATAACCCGGCAAAGCCTGAGGAAAGCACTAAATGTTATCCATGAAGAATTCTTTCTGTCGCATTATAAAGAGTTGCATCTTTTCCTTGTAGGAGTGGGTAATGTCGGAAGTAAACTGCTTATACAGATTAATAATCATAAAGAAAAATTACTGATCAACCACCGTCTGAAAATAAACCTTATCGGTCTCGCCAATTCAAGAAAGATGGTTATTCAACCTGACGGTATCCCTATTGATCATTACAGGCATCTGCTGGATGAAGGTCTTAAAACGGACCTGGAAGAATATACCCGGCAAATGTCTTTGCTGAATCTCAGGAACACTGTTTTTATTGATTGCACCGCTAGCAGCGAAGTTGCCGGCCTGTATAAAAAAATGTTTAATTCATATGCCTCCGTAGTCACGGCTAACAAGATTGCATGCTCATCTGATTTTAACCTGTACAGGGATCTTAAGTCTACAGCACAGAGCCGCGGTGTCAGATTTATTTTTGAGACAAACGTGGGAGCGGGGCTACCGGTCATCAATACGATCAATGACCTGATGAACAGTGGTGACAAGATCCTTGAGCTGCAGGCTGTGCTCTCAGGCACACTGAATTTCATTTTTAATACAATCAGCGATAAAGTACCTCTGAGTAAGGCTATCGCACTGGCAATGGAAAAAGGATATGCTGAACCTGATCCCAGAATCGACCTGGGTGGAATGGATGTGGCAAGGAAATTACTTATTCTTTCAAGAGAATCAGGTTATAAGCTGGAAGAAAAGGATGTACAGATCACACCTATCCTTCCGGATCATTGCTTTAAAGGGTCTCTTCAGGATTTCTGGAAATCGGTAAAAAAACTGGATACAGAGTTCGAAAATAAAAGGAAACAGCTCGAGAAAGAGGGTAAGAAATGGAGATACGTGGCGCGGCTGAAAAAGGGAAATGCTTTCATTGATCTGACAGCAGTTTCCAGTAATCATCCACTTTACCCGGTGGAGGGCTCCAATAATATTATCATGATAACAACCGAAAGATACAAGGAGCTCCCGATGATTATCAAGGGTTATGGTGCAGGAGCTGAAGTTACTGCTGCAGGTATGTTTGCGGATATCATTCGCATTGCCAATATTTGAAGAATGGAAAAATGGAAGAATGGAATAATGTAAGAATGTAAGAATGTAAGAATGTATATTGGTTTATTGGTGTATTGGTGTGTAGGGGGATGGGGTTTGGTGATTATTTGGATATAAATATGCAACATTCCAGTATTCCAATATTCCAATATTCCAGCATTCCAATCGCATGTTATTATAAGGTTAGTAATACCATCATCGGTATATTAAAATGATATAATGGAAAAACAAAGCATCACGATATATTCTCCCGCTACTGTGGCCAACGTTGGTCCCGGTTTCGATATACTGGGTTTTGCCATTGACAGGCCGGGTGATATAATGACAATTGAAATTATTAGCAGTCTGGAGCATGAGATCATTAACAGGACACCATACAATATCCCGCTGGAACCTGAAAAGAATGTTGCCATTGTTTCTCTGTCTGCATTTCTTGAGCATCTGGGTGCTGAAGAAAAGTTTTGTGTAACATTTCATGAGAAAATCCCTCCAGGCAGCGGTATTGGTTCCAGCTCAGCAAGTTCGGCAGGGTCGGTTTTTGGTGCCAATATTCTTCTGGGAGCGCCGCTTCACAGGGAGGAGCTTGTTCCGTTTGCCGCGAGAGGAGAACAGGTTGCCAGCGGATCTGCTCATGCCGATAATGTAGCACCTGCCCTGCTTGGTGGATTCGTACTGGTGAGGAGTTATAATCCCCTCGATCTAATTGAAATATCTTCTCCTTTATCCCTGCATTGTACGGTAGTTCATCCCGATATCCAGCTTGCCACACAGGAAAGCCGGAAAATACTCAAGGGCAATGTCCCTCTTAAAACAGCGGTTGAACAGGCAGGCAATGTGGCAGGATTGATCACAGGACTGTTAACATCCGATTTCAGGCTGATACGTGATTCCCTCCATGATGTTATTGCCGAACCCGCCCGTTCGTTCCTGATCCCCGGTTTTGAAAGATTGAAGGAAGCTGCTCTGAGAGCCGGAGCACTTGGTTCAAGCATTTCCGGTTCAGGACCATCCGTTTTTTCATTATGTCCTGACAGGGAATTAGCGGAAGCAGTTGGGCGTGAATTCGAAAGAATATTTACTGAAATGAGTATACCCTGTAAGGTTTTTATTTCAGGAATAAACCACAGGGGAGTCAGCAAAATACAAGATTGAATTCGCCAGATGAGATTTTACAGCACAAACAACAGAAAAATCAATAGATCTCTCAGGGAGGCTGTCATTCAGGGTCTGGCAGAAGACGAAGGTCTGTTTATGCCTGTTCATATACCTTCATTTCCCCCACCATTTTTCGATGAAATAAAGAAATTATCCTTCAGTGAAATTGCCGTACGCACTGCTATCCTGTATTTCAGAGATGATATTCCTGAAGATGAACTGGAGGCATTAACAAGGGATGCCATCAGTTTTGACACACCTTTAATCCAAATTCAGGAAGGTATTTTTTCACTGGAACTTTTTCATGGCCCCACGCTGGCATTCAAGGATGTTGGAGCAAGGTTCATGGCAAGGCTGCTGAGCTATTTTATCCGGGATTATAACAGGGAAATCCATGTGCTGGTTGCCACCTCAGGAGATACCGGCAGTGCTGTGGCAAACGGATTCTGGAAAGTCCCCGGCATTTCGGTTCATATCCTCTATCCTGGAGGTCTTGTGAGTCCCATTCAGGAGAATCAATTCACAACATTAGGAGAAAATATTACTGCCCTGGAAGTAAAAGGTGCTTTTGATGATTGCCAGAGACTGGTGAAAAGGGCTTTCCTTGATAAAGAGTTGAGTGACCGGCTGGTCCTGACATCAGCAAATTCGATCAATGTAGCCCGTTTGCTGCCGCAGGCTTTCTATTACCTGAACGGTTATGCACAACTGGAAAGTACGGACCAGGATCTTTTTATTGCAGTTCCAAGTGGAAATTTTGGCAACCTCACCGCCGCAATGATTGCCTGGAAAACAGGATTACCTGTAAAAAAACTCATTGCTGCAACAAATGTGAATGATATTGTACCCGAATACCTCAAAACAGGCCACTATGATCCGAGGCCATCTGTTCCTACAATAGCTAATGCAATGGATGTGGGGAATCCCAGTAATTTTATCCGGATTCTTGATCTTTGTAACCATTCACATGCTGAAATAAGGAAATATTTGGAAGGTCATGCCTATACTGATGATGAAATCCGGCATACAATCCGAAATGTTTACAATAAATGTTCATATGTTTTGGATCCGCATGGTGCAACGGGATACCAGGCCTTAACCGATCATTTAAAAAACAGGGAAAAAGGCAGGGGGATTTTTATAGAAACGGCCCATCCTGCAAAATTCGCAGATATTGTGGAGGATGTTATCGGTCGGCGGATAAACGTACCGGATTCACTTCGCGAAACAATGGAGAAAATGCCTGTAAAAAGGACTATCTCGGCTGAATATGAAGATCTGAAAAATTATTTGTTATCGTTACAATAAAAAAATTATCTTCAAACTGATATAAAAGGTTATTACATGATTGTTGTTACCGGAGCAGCAGGTTTCATAGGCAGTATCATGACCGGCACACTTAACCGGGAAGGATTCAATGACCTTGTCCTGGTTGATGATTTCAGAAGGGAGGATAAGCTGTCTAACTATGTGAACAGGCAATATAGTGAAAGGATTGATCGGGATGACTTTTTTGGATGGTTGAAAAATAATCACCGGTTTGTTCAGTTCATCATCCATCTAGGGGCCAGGACAGATACAACTGAATCTGACAGTGGTATTTTTGAAAGGCTGAATTTTGGTTATTCGGTAAAGGTATGGGAAGCTTGTGTTTCCTATGGATTACCGCTGATCTATGCTTCATCCGCTGCAACATATGGCAACGGAGAGCATGGGTATGATGATAATCACGAACTGATCAGCCGTTTGAAACCCCTGAATCCCTACAGTGTATCAAAAAATGATTTTGACATATGGGCCCTGGGGCAGGACAAAAAACCTTTCTTCTGGGCAGGGATTAAATTTTTTAATGTCTTTGGGCCGAATGAATATCACAAGGGAAGGATGGCCTCGGTCGTTTTCCATACATATAATCAGATTCAGCAAACAGGCAAAATGAAACTTTTCAGATCCCATCGCCCGGAATTTGCTGATGGTGAACAGAAAAGAGATTTTATATATGTTTTTGATACTGCTGAGGTAATGCTTTACTTCCTGAGAAGCAGGAATCATTCAGGTATATATAACCTCGGAACAGGTTCTGCCAGGACATTTAATAGTTTGGCCCTGGCTGTATTTGATACAATGGGACTGGAGCCGGTTATTGAATATATTGACACACCTGCTGACATTAGAGATTCATACCAGTATTTTACAGAGGCTAAAATGACCAAGCTCAGATCAGCAGGGTATCAGAAAGATTTCACACCATTTGAAACTGCAATCCATGATTATGTAAAAGGTTATCTTATACCCGGGAGGTATTTCTAATTGCAGAAATGAATGGAATGATGCAGCCAGGAGGAGAAGGAGCGGGGGAGAAGGAGTGAGGGAGCGAAGGAGCGAGGGAGCGAAGGAGCGATGGGGCGAAAGAGTGAGCGGGCGAGGGGGTGAAGGGAAGTGGAGTAAGGAGTAAGGAGTAGGGAGTAGGGAGTCTCCGGAGGAGGCGAAAGATCTTTAGATAAGAGGATGCTCTTATTACTGTCAAAGAAGGAGGAAAGATGAATAGCCGTCTGCTTTTGCTGACGGATATAAGCGCATCATTAGGGAGAGAGGGCACTGTCAAAGAAGGAGGAAAGATGAATAGCCGTCTGCTTTTGCTGACGGATGAAAGGGAACACTACTGCAATTCAGTTATTCAATACAAATAATAAACTTCTCAAAAATCACCGGTTTGGTCAGTTGAATTTTCTGCCTGGATCTTTTCTTTTTCTTCCTTGCTAAAGCGCCTGATTTTATAATTTATGGAGGCAATTATCACAGACATAAAGGGACTGATGATATTGAAGAAGCAGAATGGCAAATAGGTAAATGTGGGCACTCCCAGAACGCGTGATTGGGTTGCGCCACAGGTGTTCCATGGGATCAATACGGATGTGACCGTACCCCCATCTTCGAGTGTCCTGCTCAGTAATTCAGGTTTATATCCTTTTTCGCGGTATGTCTTGGCATACATTCTCCCCGGTACAACAATGGCAATATACTGGTCGGATGCAGTGATATTGAAAAAAATACTGGTGATGACAGTAGAGGCAACCAGTGATCCTGTATTTCGGGCCAGTTTAATGATTGATTCGCTGATACGTAAAAGCAATCCGGCCGAATCCATTACTCCGCCAAATACCATTGCTGCAAGAATAAGCCAGATCGTGTCGAGCATGCCTGCCATACCCCTGGTTGTCAAAAGCTCATTAACAACAGGATCGGCTGTTTGTATATTGATGGTAGTGAACATCGATTTCATCACAGCGATATATGATAGTTTAGCATAGTTGCCCGTTAATCCGGCGATGGCCCTTATCAGATCAGGCTGGAATATAATAGCAAACAAACCACCGAGAAGTGTGCCGAACAATATAGCCGGCAGCGGGGGTACCTTTTTTATTATCACAAAAATCAACAGGGCAGGAACGATAAAAAGAAACGGGTTGATATTAAAGTTCTGCTGAATCTGATTCAGGACATTGGTGACATTCGTTGTATTATCGCCGAACTTGTATGTAAATCCAATGATCAGGAAAATTACTAGGGCAAGGGATATGGAAGGAACGGTTGTGATCATCATGTATCGGATATGTGTAAACAGGTCGGTCCCTGCCATGGCAGGTGCAAGATTGGTTGTGTCGGACAGAGGTGACATTTTATCGCCGAAATATGCTCCTGAGATGATGGCACCTGCCACCAGGCCTGTATGGATACCCAGGGTTTGTCCTATCCCCAGAAGGGCTATACCAATGGTAGCAATGGTCGACCATGAACTGCCTGTGGCAAGTGAGACAATACCGCTGGCAACAACAGCTGCAAACAGGAAAATACTCGGGTGGATAACCTTGAGACCATAATATATCAGTGCTGGTACAACTCCGCTGAGCATCCAGGTGCCTGCAAGGGAACCAATTAATAAGAGGATCAGGATAGAGGGCATGGCAGATCCGATACTTTTTACTATTCGTGATTGAATGGTAATCCATGAATGCTTAAGCCTGAATGCTATAATTCCAGCCACAGCAGCTGCAAGCAACAAAGCAATCTGATTGGCTCCCGATAGTGTGGCATCACCAAAATATATTACATTGATGACCAGTAACCCGATGAGGCAAATAATGGGAATAAAGGACTGAAACAATGTTGGTTGTATGACTTGTCTGTTCATTCTCCGGAATACGCGATGAATAAGACTGACAATATAACTAATTTTAAATTAGCAGGTATCTGTTAATAAAAATCAGCAAGAAAAAAATGCAGATTTCTTTTTTCAGGTATAATTTTTGTATTTTAACTGGCAGAAATTGGGTTTCCCCATACCTGAAAAATTATGAAAGAGTTAGATATGGACTTTTTTAGCATTGAAAACAAACTGGTTGCTGAACAAGGCAGGGTCCTTATTTCTGAACCTTTCCTGAATGACACCTATTTCCGGAGATCGGTGGTATTGCTTACCGAACACTCCGAAGAAGGTTCGGTAGGTTTTGTTTTGAATAAACCTGTCGAATTGACAGTAGGTGATGTCCTGAAAGATTTTCCTGATATCGATGCATCTGTCTCCATTGGCGGACCCGTGAACACAAACACTGTACATTACATCCATACCATTGGGGATGAAGTGCCAAACAGCGTAAAGGTGATGAAGAACCTGTATTGGGGTGGTGATTTTGATACCATCAAAAACCTGATTGTTCAGGGCAGGATAAACAAGGATAATATAAGGTTCTTCCTGGGGTATGCCGGATGGTCACCCAAACAACTGGATAATGAGCTGTCTGAGCATGCCTGGGTTGTGACGGAGCTGGATGCCGTGACGATCATGAAGTCAACGAATCTCAGTCTTTGGAAGGAAACATTGAATAAACTCGGAGATAAATATAAAACATGGGTTAACTTTCCCGAAAATCCCGGTTTAAACTGATACCAGCTATTTTTCTCACATATCCCCGGATATCCTCATTCGGCTTAATCCCGATCGTTTGTAGTCCTGCCCTGCGGGCAGCAATCAAGTCTCTTTCCTGGTCACCAATCATCCACGACTGATCCGGATCAATCTGGAATCTTGCCATGGCCTTTTCAAAGAGCAGAGATTCCGGCTTTCTGCACAGACAATTACCCGTATCAGGGTGATGAGGGCAATAATAAATCTCTGTAATAGTAATATGATAATCGGCAAGTATCTTTTTAATCTCATTATTGATCAGATCACAATCATCCTTGGAATAGAATCCCCTGGCTATACCGCTCTGATTTGACACAACGATGAGCAAAAATCCTGCCCGGGAAAGAATCTGTAGCGCTTCGATAATACCCTCATTCAGCAGGAGATCTTCAACTTTATATATATAATATGCATGTGAATTATTGTTAATTACACCATCCCGGTCAAGAAATATAGCCCTGTTCATATACTGGGATTTCAAAATGATAAAGATTGAATGAAATGAGTGATTAACCGGAAGCTAATGAAAGCAGGAAATATGAATCCGAACACAGCTCCGGCAAAATGTGCATCATGGTTGATGTTATCCTTGCTCCTGCGGCTCATATAGCTTGAATAGACCAGGTATATAAGGGCAAAAACGATTCCTGGTATCGGGATGGCTGCAAAAAAATAGATCCTGTCGAGTGGTGAAAAGAAAATACTTGTAAAAATGACCGCTGAAACGGCTCCGGAAGCACCGACTGAATTATAAAAATAATTCTTGCGGTGACGGACAAGAGTGATCAGCGTACTGACAATAATACCACCAAAATACAGGAGACCGTATGTAAAATAGGGGGACCGTATATATCCGATATTTTTTAATTGAAACATCCA
>LJUQ01000304.1 GCA_001304505.1 Bacteroides sp. SM23_62_1 | reverse complement strand
CCCTTGTCAGCCGCCTCAGAAAGGTACTTTATATGACCTTTATGTATGATATCAAAACATCCGTTAGTAAATACTATTGAAAGGCCCTGTTTACGTATCTTCCTGATTAAAATTCCGAGATCTTTTCTGGGAATTATTTTTCTCCGGATATTTTTGTAAGTATTCATCAAAGTAGAGAAAAAATCATGAATTTACAACTACTTTGTTACGTCGGATTGAGAAAAGCATAATCATGGAAAACAGCCCAAGTAAAATGGTCCATAATAATTGGGAACCATGAATAATAGTCGCAAAAGCAAGCCCTTCTTCTTTAGATATACTGTAAAGTGTTAATCCGACTGAAACAATCCAATGAAAAGCCCCGATGCCACCCTGAACAGGAGCAACAAAAGCAAATCCTCCGATTACTAATATAAAAAGACCGTCGATTATTTTCAAATTTGCAGTGGAAGGCAGAGCAAAAAAAGCAATATAGGTCATCAGCCAGTAGAAAATCCAGATGAGAAATGAAAAAATAATGAACTGAATACCTTTCTTCATAGTATAAACAGTTTTCAGACCAGATAGAATGCCCTTTAGAATATCTTTAATCTTCTTTAAGAACGGCCATTTTGCAAAATATGAACGGTATCTGTAAACAAGTACTAATAAAAGGATTGGTAAAGTTATAATAAGAATCCAGATAATGACAGAGGTTTGGAAAAGAGGTGCAAGCATATTCCCCAGGGGTTCAAAGATTTGTGGCCTGATAAATCCACTGAAAAATTCAAATCTGGCAGTGATCAGAATAACCATAAAGATGAACAGTGTAATCAAATCCACAACCCTCTCAATGATAACCGTACCGAGGAGTTTATCAGCCGGTATCTGTTCCGTTTTAGCCAGCACACCACATTTGGTTATTTCACCAATTCTGGGAAAAGCATAATTTGCAGTATAACCAACCATAACTGAGTAAAATGTATTGATCAGGGTTGGTTTGTAATTCATTGCCTCGATTAGAAGATTCCAGCGGTATGCCCTTATAAAGTGACTCGCGGTAAGGAACACAAGTGAACAGAAAATCCAGAAATATTTGGCATACAGGAATTCTTTCCATAATTTTTTCATATCTATTCCCCTGAAAGCAAAATAGAGAAGTATAATGCCAACTGACAGAAACAGGATAAATCTGAGAGTTCTGAGGATTATTCTTTTCAAGGAAAGTTTAGTTGATCAGTTTATTCGTAGCAGTATCAGGGAAAATGATCCAGGGTTTAAAAGATTTTGCTTCCTCAAAATCCATTGATGCATAAGAAACAATGATAATAATATCACCAACTCCTACTTTTCTGGCCGCCGGGCCATTCATGATAATCTCCCCGGATCCTCTTTTTCCTTTAATCACATAGGTATCAAGTCTTTCACCGTTATTGATATTCAAAACCTGGACTTTTTCTCCGGCAATTAAATTTGCAGCATCCATCAGGTCTTCGTCAATAGTTATACTGCCAATATAATTGAGATCAGCCTGTGTAACTGTGACCCTGTGGATTTTTGATTTAACGACTTCTATTTTCATAACCCGGCAAAGATATTAAGAAAATTTAATATTATCTATTAATCTGATACTTCCGATTCTCACAGCAATACAACCTCTTTTTGAAACATTTTCAGACCAGCTGTTAACGGGATTCAATCCCGTTTCCTCTACGATTTCAAAGTATTCGGTTTTCAAATTCGGATCAAGATTAATTTCATTATTTACATATTCTTTTAGCTCAGTTATTTCCATCTTATCAGATAATTCTTTGGCTTTTAAAAGTGTTGATGATATTCTGGCAGCTGATTTGCGTTGGGCAGCCGTTAGCAACTGGTTTCTGGAACTCATGGCCAAACCGTCCGGCTCCCTGATGATGGGGCATGCAATGATATTTACCGGGAGATTTAATTGCCTGACAAGTGAATTAACAATAACTAACTGCTGGAAATCCTTCTCCCCGAAATAGGCATTATCCGGCAGGATGATACTTAATAGCCTGCTTACAACCTGAGCCACACTCCTGAAATGTCCCGGCCGGAATTTACCTTCCATATATTTGTCAAGAAGGCCAAAATCAAATTGCCGGGTATCTCTTTCCGGATAGATTTCTGTTTCAGAAGGGATAAAGGTAATATTGCATTTTTTTTCCCTGATCAGTTTAAGATCATTTTTAATATCTCTTGGATATTTTTCAAAATCGGTCTTATCATTAAATTGAGTTGGATTAACAAAAATGCTTACAACAGTTACATCATTGGTGGCAAGGCAGGCATCAATAAGGGATAGATGACCACCATGAAGTGCACCCATTGTCGGTACCAGCCCAACGGTTTTATCCTTATCCCTGATTGATTTAAGTATTTTCCGGATCTCTTCAATTTTGCATGGATTTTTTTCGACATTATGAAGCATGCCAGGGTATTATTTGTTTCACAGGTGATAACACCATACTTGCCTGAAACAGAAATGTCCAGGATTGGAAGATACCTGCCACAGGGTATTCAGGAAAAGGGCAGGGAAATAAGAACCTTCATGCCAAAATATGGTTGCGTTAATGAGCGTCGCAATCAGCTTCATGAAGTGATCCGGTTATCGGGGATGAACCTGATCATTGACGACACAGATCACCCTTTGATCATTAAAGTAGCCTCAATACAATCGGCAAGAATGCAGGTGTATTTTATTGATAATGAAGATTATTTTCAGAGGAAATATGTATTGATGGATGAAAATAATGAATACTTTGATGATAATGATGAACGGACAATCTTTTTCGCAAGAGGTGTGCTTGAAACCGTAAGAAAACTAAGATGGTCCCCGGATATTGTACATTGTCATGGCTGGATGACTGCATTGATTCCTTTATATTTGAAGAAAGCATATCATGATGATCCTTTATACTCCAATTCAAAAGTTATTTATTCTGTTTATGACGATTATTTTGACAATATGCTTAATAAAGAATTTGTAAATAAACTGATTGTTGAAGGAATTACAAAAGAAGATATCAATATTCTGGAAAAGCCAAACTATGAGAATCTTTCGCGTATAGCATTAGATATGGCAGATGCTACAATAATTGGCAGCAAAGAGATCAATAAAAATATATCAAAATATATCAAATCCATAAAAAAACCCGTTTTAGAATACAAATCAGAGGATGAATATATTAATGCATATTCTGATTTTTATGATCAAATACTAACCATGCGGGGTGATGAGGCCTGAGAGATCCTTTATGCGTATGCTTCCCAGAAAAATTATCCTATATTTTATTACTTTATTCATTTTATCATACAGCCTTTTGACAAGATGTGATAAGGAACCTGATGATTGGGGCAGAAACCTGATACCCGATAGTATTCTCGTATTTTTTGATTCAACTGAACTTGTTCATTCCATTACCATTACAAGTGATTCAATGATAACTAATAATAGAACGATACAAATGTTGGGTTGCAGAACTGATCCAATGTTTGGCATCTCAATGTCAGAGTTGATTTCCGAAATTACGCTCTATGAGGTAGACAGCTTTAACTTCGGGAATAATCCGGTTGCTGATTCAGTTATATTAACTCTTTCATTTACAGGCTATTCGGGAGATCCACAATCAACAGTTGAGATATTTATGTATGAATATACCGAAAAGATTGAAAGTGATACAAATATTTATTCAAATAAGGATATTTCCGGTAATTATAATCCGGATATTCTGGGATCGGGGTATATCAATTTTATGGATTCAGTATTAAAGATCTTTGTATCGAATGAAGATTTTATACAGAAATTATTCACTGCTGACGATACAGTATTCACAGATCGTGATATTTTTACTCAATACATTCATGGCCTTTATTTTCATCCTGAAAACCATGCTACTGAAGGAGCCATATTTTATACAAATTTCAGTGAAAATCAGGGATGGTTGTCTTTTTATTACTCCAATGATGAAAATGACTCGTTATACTATCATCTGACGATTAACCAAAGCTGTGAGCAGTTTTGTATTTATAATCATGATTATCAGGGATTTACTATTAATGAATTTATTTCGACCGGGAATGAGAGTGACAGCCTTGTATTTATACAGTCAATGGCCGGAGTAAATGGCATTATCCGGCTGCCTGAGCTGGAATTATGGCTTGATTCTATGCCCGTTGCCATCAATTCTGCAAAGCTAATTCTCAAACCTGCTGACACTTTAATCACAGGCCTCAATAAAAATGATTATCCTCCATTATTAAACATGTACCTGGTGAATCCTTCAGGAGGGTACAGATATGTTTTTGATTATTTGATCAATCCTGATGCATATGGAGGAATATATGTGTCCAGAACTAATTCATATGTGTTCAATATTGGATATCATATCCAATCCTATCTGGATGGGATTATTGATAATTTTGATTTTATTCTGATTCCTAACAATCCAACAGGGGATTACAGACAGATTATTCTGAATGGTGCAAAATTTTCCGGGAAAAACAGGATGAAAATTGAAATCATATATACTCCTTTATAATTATCAAAATGTGTGGCATTGTTGGTTATATTGGTGACAAAAATGTTTATTCTGTACTGGTAAATGGCCTCAAAAGGTTAGAGTACAGGGGCTATGATTCTGCTGGCATATCCATTCTTGATCAGGGTATAAAATTATATAAGAAAAAAGGTAAAGTAGCAGATCTTGAGTCCTATGCTGCAGATAAAGATATTTCAGGGAAAATAGGTATCGGTCATACCAGGTGGGCCACACACGGTGAACCCAGTGATCTCAATGCCCATCCGCATGTTTCAATGAACGGACTTTTTGTGATTATTCATAACGGTATCATTGAAAACTTTAGTGCTCTTAAAAAAAGGCTTATAGACAGAGGGTATAAGTTTATCAGTGATACCGATACAGAAGTTCTGGTAAATCTCATTGAATATATCTATCTGAAAGGAAAGGTAAATGCAGAGATTGCAGTCCGGCTGGCACTTACGAAGGTTATTGGAGCTTATGGCATACTGGTACTTTGTAAAAACGAGCCTGATAAGATTATAGCTGCCCGCAAGGGAAGTCCCCTTGTCATTGGAGTTGGTTCAAATGAGTATTTTCTGGCTTCGGATGCAACACCAATAGTGGAATATACTAAAAGTGTTATTTATCTTAATAATGATGATATTGCAATCGTCAAGAAGAATGAATTAATCCTGAAGACCATTGATAATAACAAACTTGTTCCAAAAGTTCAAAAACTTGATCTGGATCTTGAAGAAATTGAGAAAGGCGGATTTGAACATTTCATGCTTAAGGAAATATTTGAACAGCCACGCTCTATACAGGATACATTCAGGGGAAGGATAACCTCCAATTTTT
>LJUQ01000148.1 GCA_001304505.1 Bacteroides sp. SM23_62_1 | reverse complement strand
AAGGCTGAATGTGATCTTCCGGGGAGGAAGATCTCAATTGAGATTAAGTCGTTAAATAGCAGGCAATCAGATATTTCAATCCGGGTACCCTCACTGTTTAAGGAAAAAGAACTGGAGATCAAAAATGAAATCAGCCGACTGCTAGACCGGGGAAAGATCGATTGTTATATCTCGCTAGAAATAACCGCTGAAGAAGCGGCATACAGGATCAATAAGGAGATTGTCAATAACTATATCAGACAGCTGAAAGAAATCTCTGAGGAACATCAACTTGATCCAACAGATAGTCTGATAGAAGCAGCCATGAAACTGCCTGAGTCCCTCAAAAGTGTAAAAGATGAACTGGAAGAAAAGGATTGGAAAATAATTCTGGATACACTTCATCAGGCCCTTGAGAAAGTCATCGATTACCGCAGACGGGAAGGGAATGAGCTTGAGCAGGATATCCGTTCAAGGATCATCATGATTATAGATAAGCAGAAAAAGATACCTGCTTTTGAAAAGACACGGATTGATACTATCAGGAACAGGATCCATCAAAACCTGAACGATCTCAGATTAGAAGAATCTTACAATCCCAACAGATTTGAACAGGAACTGATATATTACCTCGACAAGCTAGATATAACCGAAGAACAGGTCAGGCTTAACACCCATTGTAACTATTTTCTTGAAGTTATGTCAGCTCCCGAACCGGCAGGCAGGAAACTTGGATTTATCGCTCAGGAGATCGGCAGGGAAATCAACACCCTGGGTGCCAAAGCAAATGAGACAAACATCCAGAAGCTGGTTGTTGAAATGAAGGATGAACTGGAAAAAATTAAGGAACAACTAAATAATGTCCTGTAAAGAAATCCATCACAGATACTTTCAGGAATAAAGAGAATGGAATTAATATGGACGGAAAACTCATTATATTTTCAGCTCCCTCAGGATCTGGTAAAACGACAATCGTGAAGCATCTTCTTGGTTGTGGCCTTCCACTGGAGTTCTCTGTTTCAGCCTGTACAAGAGAACCCAGATCCGGAGAAGTTAATGGGAAAGATTATTATTTTATTCCTTTATATGATTTCAGAAAGAAAGTCGAGAATGGAGAATTTGTAGAATGGGAAGAGGTTTATCCCGGACTGTTATATGGAACTCTCAAGAGTGAAATTGAGAGAATATGGAAAGCCGGGAAGAATGTCATCTTTGATGTCGATGTTGCCGGTGGTATCAATTTAAAAAATCAATTCGGAAAGCGTGCCTTCTCCATCTTTGTGATGCCACCATCTGTTGAGGAGCTTGAAAACAGGCTTAAATCGAGGGGGACGGATGCCGGAGAAGATATCCGGACAAGAATTGAAAAAGCTCACCAGGAAATTAAACTCGCAACTGATTTCGACCTGGTCCTGGTAAACGATGACCTGGATGAGGCATTGAAAAAAGCATTTATTGCCGTAAACAGATTTCTGAAAAGTAAATAGAATGCTGAGCCCTGAGTGCTGAATGCTGAGTGCTGAGTGCTGAATGCTGAATGCTGAGTGCTGAATGCTGAGTGCTGAGTGCTGAGTAATGAGTGTTGAGTGCTGAGTGATGAAGGATGAAGGATGAGTAATGAGTGCTAAGTCATACTAACGGAAATAAAAAATAATGTCATATTATATTAATGATAGTTTAAGAATGATCCTTAGCCTTAGCCTTAGCCTTTTATTCTGATCACACGTTCTGAATAATAGTTCAAGATAGACATTTAAAATGAAAATAGGCCTTTTCTTTGGCTCCTTCAACCCGATCCATCTCGGCCATCTGGCAATTGCGAATTATATAGTCGAATACACCGATCTTGACCAGGTATGGTTTGTTGTGAGCCCTCAAAATCCTTTTAAGGATAAAAAGAATCTGCTGGCTGAATATCACAGGTATGAACTTGTACTGCGTGCTGTTGGTGATGACCGATCAATCAGAGCGACCAATATTGAATTCAATATGCCAAAACCCTCCTATACGATTGACACCCTTACTTACCTGTCTGAAAAAAATCCGGGCAAGGAACTTGCTATTGTGATGGGTGCAGACGGACTTGGCACATTCAGAAAATGGAAAAACTACAAACAGATTATCCGGCAATACCACAGGTACGTTTATCCAAGACCCGGAACGGATCCCGGTAATCTTCAAAACATGGAGAATGCCACACTGGTCGAGGCCCCTGTCATTGGGATCTCCTCGAGCTTCATCAGGAAGGCAATCCGGGAGGGAAAGGATGTAGGCCATTTTTTACCCCCACCTGTCTGGAAATATATACAGGAGATGAATTTTTATAGGTAGCATGGAGCAGGTTAATAATTATAAAATCTTCTGGTTACAGAGGACCACAGAGGTATATGAGGTTCACAGAGTGTATGATCTCTGTGGCTCTCTATATCACCCAGTGGTCCTCTGCGATCAAAAAAATGTGCCCAGATGCCTTATAGTAATATTGCTAAATGGCTACATTGCTAAATTGTTAGAATATAATAAATTAACAATGTAACAGTTTAACAATGTGACAACTGAATCACAATTGAAGCACTATTGAATCACCATTGAATCCTATTCATACCTCAACGACTCTGCCGGGTTCTGTAACGCTGCCCTGATCGTTTGAAGGCTGGTAATAATAACAGCGATCAGGATTGCCAGCAATGCCCCTGCAAGGAACGCCCACCATGGGATATCGATACGGTATGCGAAATTCTGCAGCCATCTCTTCATTGCAAACCAGGCTAAAGGCCAGGCAAAAATGTTGGCAATCAATACCCATTTAGCAAAACTTAAATTCAACCGGTTTACAATTCCTGACACATTGGCCCCGAGTACCTTCCTGATGCCAATTTCACCTACCTTCTGTTCAGCAATATAGGAAGCCAGTCCGTATAATCCCAGGCAGGCAATGAATATGGCCAGCAATGAAAATATAGTAAACAACTTCCGGGTTCTTATTTCATTGTCATACAGATGTTCATAATCGTCATCAAGGAAGGAGTATTCAAATGGAGCATCCGGAACAAATTCATTCCAGATTTTTTCAATTTCATTGATTGATGACCTGATTTGATCTGTTTGAAGCCTGACAGATATATAGCTTTCATCCCATTTATAATAACCACCTGAGAGAAATAATGCCTGCGGCCTGATTTCAGAATGCAGGGATTCATAATGATAGTCTTCAATAACTCCGATCACATGAAAATTCCCTCTTTCACTCGACCAGTTATTAATATTTTTTCCCAGGGGATCATCCCATGCCAGTAATTCAACGGCTTTCTGGTTCAGCACAGCAGCGGCTGAATCTGATGGAAATTCCCGAGAAAAGAACCTTCCATCTGCCAGTTTGATCTTCAGTGTTTTGAGAAAATCATAATCACATATACATAAATTCAATGTGAAACTTTCTTCAACACCCTCGGCTCCGAATCCAATATTCGAGAAACCTGTTCCCGGCATGGAAGCTGATCCGGATACACTCAGAATTGTACTTTGCATACGCAGGGTTTCTTTCAAAGGCTCAACATTGTCTCCAAGAGAGCCGGGATTATGAATTACAAGTACCTGTTCTTTATCAAAACCCAGTTCTTTATTCTGGAAATAAAGAAGCTGTTTGTAAATAACCAGTGTTGAAATAATTAAAAATATGGATATAGAAAACTGCAGAATAACCAGTACATTTCTCAGCCAGTAGCCACTTTTGCCTGATCCTGTCTGTCCTTTAAGGATCATGACAGGTTTGAATGATGACAGTAAAAATGCAGGATATGAGCCTGAGATAATGCCGATAAGAAGACCGAGAATGATTAATGACGGTATCACGATCCAGTTATCAAAATAATTGATTTCAAGAGGGCGTCCGACAAAATTCCGGTAAACCGGCATGAGGCTTTCAACAATGATAACGCCAATGACAAGCGCAAAATAACTCAGGAAAACGGATTCTGTAACGAATTGCCAGATCAGTTTTTTCCTTGAAGAGCCCACAACTTTGCGCATACCTACTTCCCTGATCCGAAGCGATGACTTGGCCGTTGTCAGGTTCATAAAGTTGATACAGGCAACCAGCAGGATAATAAATCCGATAACTGAAAATATATAAACATATGTTATGTTCCCGTTCGGTTCAAATTCTCCGTTCAGATCAGAAGTTAAATGGATATCCCGCAACGGTTGTAAAAAGTATTCCCAGTAATTGCCCCTTGCGACCCATTCATCAAAAGATTCCCCGCCCATGTATTTCCTGGTAAAATCTTTCAGTTTGACCTCCAGGCTGTCCTTTGATGTTCCCTCAACGAGTACAACATAAGAAATAAAGTTGTTGGATGTCCAGCCGGTATTATTGATCAAATCCGGGAAACTGGTCAGGGAAATCAGGAAATCATAATGAAAATGCGAATTTGAGGGCATATCCTCCGATATGCCGGTAATGGTAAAAACAATCTCACCCAATCCATAGGAAAAGTCTACTGTTAATGCTTCACCTGCCACATCTGTGCGACCGAAATATCTCCTGGCAGTGCTTTCAGAAATTACCATTGAATTTGGTTCAACAAGGACGGTTTTCGGATCCCCATAGATGAGGGGAACAGAGAAAACATCAAAAAAAGTTGAATCAACAGCAAAAAATTCTGTTTCGTAATTTATTTTATCCTGATATCTGACCGGGGTTTGCCCGATATTCAGAAACTTCACCCCCCGTTCAATTTCCGGGAACTCTTCGAGTAATTTCAGAAATGTGATGGCAGAAGAATAAGTCTGGTGTATTTTTGTGTCCCCGATAGACGCCCTCACAGCCACCCTGTAAATCCTGTCTGCTTTTTCATGATAACTGTCATAACTGGTCTCATAAAAAACAAAAAGCATGATGAGAATGCTGCAGGCTATTCCAATAGTCAGGCCAAGAATATTGATAAAAGAAAAGCTTTTATACCTGATGATATTTCTCCAGGCAACCTTTAAGAAATTTTTAAACATGGAAGGATTGGTTTAGTGGTTACTAAATATAAAGACACCAGCATTATTAAAATGTTGCTAAAAGTTACTATTTTTTTATCATTCAACATGATTATCGTTGATCAGAGACGAGATCCCGAAATTGCTTCGCTCTTCGGGATGACCTCAATTCTAAAGATACATAGGATGATTGTAACGACAACTGAAACACTTGAATAAATGGCCACATTGTTAAATTGTTAAATGGCTAAATGGTTAACAATTTAACAGTGTAACAATTTAACAATGAATTAGGAAGCACCCGAATGGATTGCCGGTTTACAAAATTGTCCACGCGTTAATAAAAAGCTTGTCATTAGATTTCATTAGTTTTAACCACTTAAAAAAATAAACTATTCTGCAAAAAAGTCGTCTAACAGAAAAACCTAAGGTATTTCAAATATGAAAAAAATATTGATCGTCCTCTCCGGTTATCTCCTGCTGTTTATTATTCCTGGTATAACCCTTTCCACTATGTATGGCCAGCAACCAAAGAACCAGGCGGAAATTGATGCGAAAGTCAGGAAATTCCTCGACAGCCGCAGATATAGCTGGCGTGATATGAATGTACCTGCATCTGACGGCCAGATATTATATGACCTGATCATTAAAAACGGTTACACGAAGGCTCTTGAGATCGGCACCTCGACCGGACATTCAGGTATATGGATTGCATGGGCCCTGAGCAAAACAGGTGGGAAACTGATCACCATTGAAATTGACGAAGGGAGGCACAGAGAAGCCCTGGCAAATTTCAAAGAAGCCGGTTTATCCGACTATATTGATGCCAGGCTCGGTGATGCCCATAAACTGGTCCCTGCCCTGGAGGGCCCTTTTGATTTTGTATTCAGTGATGCAGATAAGTACTGGTATACCAATTATATCAAAGCAGTACTGCCCAAACTTGAAAAGGGCGGATGTTTTACAGCTCATAATGTTTCAAACCAGGGAAGAGGTTACGGAATGAGTGAATTTGTGAATTTTATTGAGAACGAACCCAGCCTTAAAACAAGCTACGCCCCCTCAAGCCGGGCAGGGATCTCGATCAGTTATAAGATCAAATAATTATCCACTCTTAAAGTAAATATTTTTGCACACATTTTTCTCAGGGTTGTGTCAAAACTGATTTTTTCACGCAAAGAACGCAAAGTTACTCAACCATTTATTCATAATAAGATATCCTGCCAGCAATCCGGGAATAATAACCATTGACACCAGCCTGAGAAAATGGAAGGACAACATTTTGGTGATATTGTATATACTTGCACCCATCACCTTCCTGATCCCGATTTCCTTCGTTTTCTGTTCCGTCACGAATGCTGATAAACCGTATAATCAAAGTAAAGCAATGATGATGGCAAGCGTGGTAAAGAAACTAAAAATACCTGTCATCCGCTTTTCATTTTGATACAACTTCTCCAATGAAGTGTCGAGGAAGAAATATTCAAATGGCCTGTCCGGATCAATATTTTCCCATACCAGGGCTAGTTGTTGCAGATTTCTATCAATATTATCAGGAACTAATTTAATATTAAGATAACGGAAACGAAATTCTCTTTTTAGCAATATAACAGGTTCAAGTTTTTCACGCAAAGAGGCAAAATGAAAATCTTTTACCACACCGATAACTGTATAACCAGGGATATCGTTGAAAATAGCCTGTTTACCCAGTGGATTATCCCAGCCCATAAATTTCATAGCAGCCTCATTAATAATCAATGCCTGATTGTCAGTCAAAAATTCATCAGAGAAATTCCTGCTTAGTTTTAAAGCTATCTCATAGGTTTGCAGGAAATCTTCATCAATATCGATCGAGGAAAAAACCAGTTTTTCTGTTTCTCCTTCATCAATAAATTTAAATGAATTGCCACTGAAAATAGCCCCCGGATAATTCTGTGAAGCTGAAATGCTTTTGATAAAAGGAAGTTTTTCAATCTCCTCCTTAACTGTCTGATAATTTTTTATCAATTCTTCACTATGTAACGGAACAATAATTACCTGATCTTTATTGAATCCAAGGTCTTTATTTTTTATATAATTCAACTGTTTATTAAATAAGGAACAAATGATTAAAATTAGTGCCAGGAAAAATTGTAATACAATCAGGATACTCCGGAAGATTGATGCACTTATTCCGGAAGATAATTCCCCTTTCAGAACGTTATAAGCATTAAATGATGAAAGATAAAATGCAGGATAACTTCCTGAGAAAAGTCCGATTATGATTGTCAAACCAATAAATATTATGAATACCTGTGGATCCTTTAAAACAGAAAATTCCAGATCCTTTTCCATTAACCTGTTGAAAACAGGCAGGAATATTTCTATGAGCAGCAGGAATATTTCTATGAGCAGCAGGGATAACACAAGTATAACCAGGCATAGAAAGACTGACTCGCCAAGGAACTGTAATCGGAGCAGTGATTGATTAGCACCGGATACTTTTTTAATTCCCACTTCACGAGCCGGTTTACAGATCTGGCGGTTGACAGATTCATGTAGTTAATAGATGCGATAACCAGAATAAATAATGCTATTGCCAGAAATATCCTGACATACTGAGCACTGGAGCTTTTCCCCAATTCACCCATTGTTGCCGGATGAAGATAAATATCTGTTATGTTTGTTATGATAGGCGTTAGCTGTCGCCCGGCCATGCTGAGAGATTCACCTGCATTTTTCTGTATGAGTTCATCTGTCATGGTAAACAGCTCATCGGCGGTTGTCCCGGGCTGGATCCTGACATATAAATAATAGTTAATATTACCGGCCCAATTACCCATACTTCCCTGCCATTCATATAAAGTAGCAAATGAACCGAGTGATGTAAAACTGAAATGAGAATTATTCGGGGGATCCTTCACCAGACCGGTGATTGTAAAATGATACTGATTATTCAACATAATTGACTGCCCTACAGGATCCTGGTTTCCAAAATATTTCTTTGCAGTTTCCTCCGTTAATAACATCGAGTAAGGTAATTTGAGAACCTTATCCGGATCTCCCCTGACCAACTCAAAACTGAATGTTTTAAAAAATCCTGAATCAACATAAAGCAAACCATCTTCATAGAATTTCTTTTCCTCAAATGATAAGAGAGTTGTTGTCCTTGGTTTACTAATCCTTGTGTAACCTGTTATATCCGGATATTCACGCTTTAATTCCGGGCCAAGGGGTGTCATGGCAAGAGGCAGGTTTAAAGATAAACTCTCGCTCTTAAGGTCCAGACCGATTCGATATATATTTTCTGCATGTTCATGGAAATGGTCATAATTAATCTCATGAATGATTAAAATCAAAATAAGTAATGCAGATGTGAACCCGATCGTCAGACCAAGGATATTAATAAATGAATAAACAGGATTCCGGATAATATTCCGGATAGCAACTTTAAAAAAATGGTTCATCATAATTTTTTAAGTTAGCCGGGAACGGCGAATAATATTTAATTGGGCTTTAATCAATGCAATTGTTTCAGGGATTATAGCATCCTGAAGAATGGAATTCCACACTACCGGGGCAGATCGAATCGGTCAATGATTATCCGGATATAAAACAGTCTTGATTTCCCGCCATCCGATCAGTATGATATCATTCTCATTAAGCTTTTTCTTAAACTCATCACTGACCAGGTAATTCAGGTCATTCTGCCGCCATGATGACCCATAATCCGGATGACCGGATGCAACAGCCTGCATCTCAGCATTATCTATTGCCAGGTGGACAATCAGCTCATTCAACCCGGGCTTAAGGTTATCCAGAACATCGTTATAAAAATCATTCCATTCCTCAGCAGGTGAATTTTGCATTTTCATAGAAACGTCTGCCATAACCTGATCTTCCTCAAAATATTTTTTTACACCCATCAAAGCATACAATCCCGCATAATTAGAAGGGATCAGAACGGGCAGGTTATATTCCTTTCCTACTTTCAGGTAAATTTCCATTAATTGCTGATTCATGAAGAGGGGCCCCATATGGTTATCAATATGGGTTGGTTTAATACCAAATGCCAGTGCCCTGTCGATCTGGGCTCTTATTTCCTTTTCAACTTCTTCAGGATCAGCATGTTTAACCACATCCGCAGCATCTGCATAAAAATAGCCTTCTTCATTAATGAGGCTGGGGATCTCGCTGGCCGGGAGGACACCATCCCATTTATAGTGTTCCCATTCCGCTGTCAGGGTAAGGTGAATACCGATGTCGTACTCAGGATGATTTCTGGCAATTTCAGCCATTTCGGGAAACCATGGACAGGGAACCATGATACTCCCGCAGGTAATACCTTTTTTTTCAAATGCCTCCACACTGGTGTATTTACTGAATGCGCCACACCAAGGTCATCGGCATGAACAATCAACAATCTTGCATCTGCAGGATAACCCAGTTTTTCAGCAAAGGATTTCTCCTCCTGTCCCATTAGATAATCTGATAAAAAAATTAAAATAAGGGTAATTAATAAAAACTTTGTTTTTTGCATCAGTAGTGAATTATTTTTTGGTTGAAGTATTTAATTAATTGTGTTATATATTATGTAGGAGCTGTATCACAACTTCAATATAAGGCTTCACGCAAAGTTCGCAAAGTTAACCCTAAGATCGCTAAGCTTTGATTATCATACAGCTGTGTTTTGTGCTCTTGATGCTTTTTTCTGCGTTCTTTTCGTAAAAAATTATTTGTAATCATCGCCCTTACGTAAATTTTAAAATCCAATATCCCCAATCTAATTTTACAAGATGATTTATAGAACAATATGTATTTCTGGTAGCAACAAATGATCCAGCTATAGTTAATCAGGATTGATATTGAAGCTAATATAAAAAAATGCAGGAAGATCCTGCATTTTCAAATCGTTAATATTTAATCCTTATTACCTGAGTAATATGAGGATTGTCACCAGGGCTGCCAATCCCAGAACAGCAAGGAAAATCCCAACCAGCCGTCTTATCCTCTGTGCATTCATCCATTTTTCCCTGTTCTTTAAAAAATCCTGTGGACTATCAAGGTCCAGAAAAAGGTTTTGTAGACTTCGAAGCCGTTTAACAGTGACATAATGATTGGATATATAAGCAAAAACTATCCCTGCCAGCAGAAACAAGCTCAAGATAATAAAGTCCTGTAAATCATCGAATGGAGCAACTTCATCATATACAAAATGGTGATAGAGAAACGAACCAAGAATATAGAACATGGCCATTGATACCGCCCAGGAGAAAGGAAATATGACAGACTGTCTTGAATAAAGTTCAATACTTTGTTTGGTGATGTCCATTGTAGAACTATTCAATCCATCAAGCTTTTGATTTTCCTGGATAATTTTCCACAGGGTGTATCCCAATACCAGGCTACATAAAACCAGGAATGCGGTAGAGCCAGCCACAAGGTAGTTCGAGGGATATATGATCCACACTCCTGTCAGTCCAATACACATAATCCCTTTAAGGATCAGGTCAAGTATTGTATTAATACGTAATTTTTTCAGGAAATCGATACTTTCCTTCATAATATAAGTTTCCATTTCTTCAGGTTTTAAATTATACTTACTGGAAATCGCATCATCTGATGCATTCCACAATTCAACGAACTCTCTTATATGATCATTGTTATTTTCTTGCATAATGAATAATTTTTTTCAGTTCATTTTTAATTCTGTTGATTCTGACACCGACATTGGATTTAGTAAGGCCCAGTATATCTGAAATTTCCTCATATGTTCGTTGCTCGAGATACAATATGATAATTGCCTTATTAACCGGGCTTAACTGATCAATGGCCATATACAGGCTTAAAATATCTTCTATTAATTCATGATGTAACATTTTATGATGACTTGTTTCCAGCAACTCAACTTTTTCCCGGTCAGCAAGACTTACCGACTGATTACGCATATTCATTAGCGCTGTATTTAAAGCCACCCTGTACATCCAGGTGCTGAACTGAGCCTCTCCACGGTATTTCGGGTAAGATTTCCAGAGCTGATAAACAATCTCCTGGAAAAGATCTTTTTTATCCTCATCCGTCTTACTGTATATGATAGATATCTTATGAATAATGCCCTGGTGCTTATCGATCAATTGCAAAAACTCTTCTTTCATGATTCTGTTTTCTATCCGGTAAGTTGCAAATATTACCTGAAAAATTACAAAGGAGATAAAATAAAATGAAAAGGACACTTTTTATCAATATCAGATTTATTGATTCATCCTTTTCTTTGGATAGACATCTTGGGATATAAGCGAACCGGACAGTCATCCTGAAACGAATGGTGAAATTTAGTACAGTCCAGTACGGTTAATTTCTAAAGGGATTATTCACTTCACAGGTCCCATTTTTTTAACGATCTCCATCCCGCGGTGAATAGCCTGTTCATTAACCGGGATCAGGTGGTGGTATCTAGCGGGGAGTGATTTTTTCAAG
>LJUQ01000147.1 GCA_001304505.1 Bacteroides sp. SM23_62_1 | reverse complement strand
ATTGAATTATTAATAACCCTTGCAGGTATATAGGTATATTTTCTGCCTGGCTGCGCATCCGCTGATTCAGCTGGATTATTCGCCACCAGTTGTTTGTAATAATCCAGTTGATTGAGAAGAAGGTTATTTTCATTTGCAAGTTCCTGATTTATTTTCCTCAGATAAAAGTAATTCTTCAAATTACCCATCCGGTTATAAGTAAATCCCTGAATATTCCTTGTAATATTGAGAAAGCCTGCCCTGTGGAACCTGTTATACTGGATCAGTATGGTAAATGACAGTCCCTCCATCAGGAGAAAGATGAAGAATAAATGATGCCTCAGGATTAATCTCAGAAGGGATCTCATGGATTAGATCAAAGATTAAGGATTGTGCGATAAAATTAACAAAACAAGTTGCAAGTTGCAAGTTGCAGGTTGCAGGTTATTCTTGTAACACTAAATGGAAACAAGAATTTTTTTTATCTCATCAGGAAGGGGAATTTATCAACATTCTTCAGGGCAATGCCGGTTCCACGTGCGACTGACTGCATGGGATCTTCTGCAATATGAAATTGAATATTGATTTTATCGGTAAATCTATTATCAAGGCCTCTCAGCAGAGCTCCACCTCCGACAAGATAAATTCCACGGTTTACGACATCGGCATAGAGTTCGGGTGGGGTTTGTTCCAGGACAGCCAAGATGGCTGTTTCAACTTTGGATATTGACTTATCCAGACAATGCGCAATTTCCTGGTAAGAAATTGGTATTTCAATAGGCATAGCGGTCATCAGGTTCGGTCCTCTAACAATATAATCTGATGGCGGATTTTCCAGGTCAGGAAGAGCTGAACCAACAGCTATTTTAATATCTTCTGCTGTACGCTCCCCTATTTTGATGTTATGCTGATGTCTCATATATGCCTGGATATCAGTTGTAAATCCATCCCCTGCAACCCTTATTGACTGGTTACAAACGATTCCTCCGAGAGCTATTACAGCAATTTCTGTTGTTCCACCACCAATATCCACAACCATGCTGCCTTCGGGAGCTTCAACATCGATGCCAATACCAATAGCAGCAGCCATTGGTTCATATATCATGTATACATCCCTGCCACCTGCATGCTCGGATGAATCCCTCACAGCCCGCACCTCTACCTCAGTACTTCCAGATGGAATACAGATGACCATTTTCAGGGATGGTGTGAAAAGCCTTGGTTTTTTATTGATCATTTTGATCATTCCACGAATCATTTGCTCGGCAGCATTAAAATCTGCGATCACCCCATCCCTCAGTGGCCTGATTGTCCGGATGTTCTCATGGGTCTTCCCGTGCATTTGCCTGGCTTTTTCACCTATCGCAATCAGTTTGCCCGTACCATGTTCAATTGCAACAATAGATGGCTCATTTACAACAACTTTATCATTATGGATAATAATTGTATTTGCAGTACCCAGATCAATAGCAATCTCCTGTGTCAAAAATGAAAAAATTCCCATTTCTTGTACCTATTAGTCAATTTAAAATTCCAAAGTTAATAATGGACATCATATAATATGATTGATTTGGCCATTATTTAATGGAAATTTAATAAAACTTGCTAATTAATTGATAATTTTTAACTGAACAAAATATCCTGTCCTATATATCTCGTCAATGATCTTTAAATCAATGTTTGAAATGGCGGATTCCTGTAAATACCATGGCCATATTACTGGAGTTGCAATATTCAATCGAATCATTATCGCGGATTGACCCCCCGGGCTGGATAACAGCTGTTATTCCTGCTTTATGGGCAATCTCCACGGAATCTGAAAAAGGGAAAAATGCATCTGATGCCATAACTGCACCCTGAAGGTCAAATTTGAAATTCCGTGCTTTTTCAATAGCCTGTTTCAGTGCATCAATCCTGGATGTTTGTCCCGTTCCGCTACCAACCAGTTGTTTATCCTTAACCAGAACTATTGCATTTGATTTTGTGTGCTTAACAATCCTGTTTGCAAACAATAGATCATCGATTTCATTATCTGCTGGTTCCCTTTTTGTTACCACTTTGAGATCTTCCTTCACCTCAATCTTTGTATCGCGATCCTGGACAATTACTCCATTTAGAAGTGTCCTGAATTGCCTGGCAGATGGTTGAAATCCCTTATATACCAGGATAATACGATTTTTTTTCTGCATAAGTATATCAAGCGATTGAGCCTGGTATGAGGGAGCAATAATGACTTCAAAAAAGATCTTATTAATGTCGTTGGCTGTGTCTGCATCAATTTCCCGGTTTGCAATAAGAACACCTCCAAAAGCAGAGACAGGATCTCCTGCCAATGCATCGATCCATGCTTCATGGATAGTTGGCCTGGAAGCCAGCCCGCAGGCGTTGTTGTGTTTTAATACAGCGAATGTTGGATCACTAAATTCACTTACCAGAGAAACAGCTGCATCGATATCCAGCAGGTTATTATAAGAAATCTCCTTGCCTGAAATTTTTTCAAATATCTGATCTAAATCACCATAAAATATCCCGGTCTGATGAGGATTTTCACCATACCTTAATGACTTTTTCTTTATTATACTCTGCTTAAAGGCTTCCGGATTACCGTTTGAATAATAATTGTATATTGCCGTATCATAGTGGGAGCTTAATGCAAAAGCTTCAGATGCAAACTTCTGGCGATCTTCGAGCGACGTTTCCCCTTGCTTTTCTTTCAATAATTCTATTAGTGCGGAATATTGTTCCTTGGATGATACAATCAGAACATCGGCAAAATTTTTAGCCGCTGCCCTTATTAATGTGATGCCCCCTATATCAATCTTTTCAATAATTTCCTGCCCGGATGCACCGGATTCGACCGTTGCTTCAAATGGATAAAGATCCACGATTACCAGATCGATCCCCGGAATATCATACTGATGTGCCTCTTCCAGATCGGTTGGATGATCTCTCCTGAAAAGAATGCCCCCGAAGATCTTAGGATGAAGCGTTTTTACCCTTCCTCCAAGAATTGACGGGTATGATGTGATATCCTCTACTGCTGTAACCTGAATATTCAGACCTTCAATGTATTCTTTGGTTCCTCCTGTTGAAATAATCCTGATAGATAATTCATCCAGTAATTTAATAATAGGGGCAAGACCCGTTTTGTCATAAACTGATACGAGAGTTGTTTTAATTCTTTTTAAATCAGCCATTTAGATTAATATTTTAATTTCTTTAAAGATATTAAAAATGTGTATAAAAATAATTACTTTTACAATGAAAACATTTTCGGCGGGGATTCAATATCACTGAAATATTTTAGATTCAGCATCACATAGTCCTCCATGATGTAGTTATGTTATGTCCATATTACTAATAAGCCTTTGACAATGAGAATTTTCAGACTCATCATAGAAAGTATCACTTTCGCATTTAATGCTGTTATTATAAACAGGCTAAGAACATTATTATCTCTTCTGGGTATTACAATTGGTATTTTTGCTATCATATCTGTTTTCACAGTTATTGATTCGCTTGAAAGCAATATCAGGGAGAGTCTTTCCTCTTTCGGCGAAAATGTAATTTATGTTGAAAAATGGCCCTGGGCTCCAGAAGAAGGGCAGGAATACGAATGGTGGCAGTATTGGAACCGGCCGGTTCCTAAATTTGAAGAGTATAAAGTGCTTCAGGAACGGTCGCTTTATGCCGAAACAGTTTGTTTCTTTGCATTTGGAGGTAAGGTAGTAGAATATAAAAATAATTCTATTGAAAGGACAGAATTGTGGGGAACATCTAATGAATTCGAGAAAATTCGTCCGTTCGAAATCCTTAATGGACGGTTTATAAGTGATTTTGAGTTTAACAGTGGTAAGAATATTGCTGTAATTGGATATACAATCGCTGATAAATTATTCGAGGGTAAAAGTCCTGTGGGAAAACAAATCCAGATCGGTGGTCATCGTGTTACAGTGATAGGCGTCTTTAACAAGGAAGGAATGAGTGTGTTCGGTGGAGGTTCCCTGGATGAAATCATTGTTATGCCAGTCCAATATCTCCGGACATTTATTGATATTCGAAGTGAAAGAGCCGGCCCGATGATATGGGTCAGGGCAAAACCCAATGTTACCAATGCAGAATTGGCAAATGAAATCCGGCAAATACTCAGGTCTTACCGCAGGTTAAAGCCCCGTGCCAGTGATAACTTTGCCCTTAACCAGACAAGCATGATATCCCAGGGATTGGATCAGGTCTTTGGTGTTATCAATATTGCCGGAGGTTTTATTGGTATATTTTCCATTCTGGTTGGTGGTTTCGGAATAGCAAATATCATGTTTGTATCTGTAAAAGAACGTACAAACCAGATTGGAATACAGAAAGCTCTCGGTGCAAAAAAATATTTTATCCTTTTCCAGTTTCTTTTTGAAGCCGTCCTGCTTGCCTTGTCCGGTGGTATTATCGGCTTACTGCTTGTATTCGGAGGAACGGCATTAACGACAGGCCTTAATTTACTTGGAGGATTTAAAATCACTTTATCTCTTGGCAATATTATCCTTGGTCTTACAATATCTGCTATCATCGGTGTAATCTCAGGATTTGCTCCTGCCTGGTCAGCAGCCCGTATGGATCCCGTGGAAGCTATTAATACAGCTTTCTAAAGGTAGCAACAGGACCCATCCAATCAAAAAATTCCATAAAATAACCTGCCAATAATAAGATAAATAAACAGCCCGATAATATCATTCATTGTGGTAATGAATGGACCTGTGGCAAGGGCGGGATCAATGTTAAACCTTCTGAGCAAGAGAGGGATAAAGGTCCCAAAAAAGGAAGCGAATAGAATGACAGATAACAGGGCTGTGCTTACCGTTATTGTCAGAGAAAAGGATTCCTGCCTGACAAGGTTATATAAAAAGGCTATTGTAGACAGGATCAAACCATTCAGTATGGCAACATACAATTCTTTCAGCAATTTTCTTCCGGTCGATTCAATCCCAAGCGTTTTGCTGGCCAAACCCTGAACGATGATCGCGGAAGATTGGACACCAACATTACCACCCATGGCTGCAATCAAGGGTATAAAAAACGCCATTTCAGGATAGATACGAAGTTCATCTTCATAACTGCTCAGAACAAGAGCTGCGAGAATACCTCCCAATAATCCAATAGCCAGCCATGGGAGCCGGGCACGCGTGAGCATAAAAATATTATCGGTCGGTTCTACATCCTCAGATATACCGGAAATCAACTGATAATCCCTTTCGGCCTCTTCCCTGATAACATCGACCACATCATCGATGGTAATCCTGCCGATCAACCGGCCTATTGAATCAACAACCGGCAGTACAACAAGGTCATATTTGTTCATGATATTGGCCACCTCTTCCCTGTGGGTGTCGGCTCTCACTGAAATGATATCTGACTTATACAGATTCTTAATCCTCGCATCCCTCCTTGCGAGCAGTAATTTCTTTAATGAAAGAATACCTAAAAGAACATTATTATTATCAACAACATAAACAAAATATACCTCATCCACATCTTCGGCCTGTTTTCTCATTTCCCTGATACATGTAGGAATATCCCAGTTCTCATTAACCTTAATCAATTCCTTGGCCATTAATCCACCTGCAGTGTCCTCATCATAGTTAAGCAGATCAACAATAACCCCTGCCTGATCTACATCCTTAATATGCTGTAGAACCTCCTCCTGTAATTCCTCCGATAATTCGCCAATCACATCAGCGGCATCATCAGAGTCCATCTCTGTGATTAACTGTTTTGCAATTTCCTCACCCGATAAAACTTTTAAGAACCTCTCCCTTGCATCTTCCTCCATCTCTATCAGGACATCAGCCCTGGTTTCCCCATCAAGCAACATATATAGAAATCGTGCCTCTTCACTGGTAAGCTCGTTGAAAATTTCAGCAATATCAGCAGAATGAAGCGAAGAGATAAGTTCTCTCACAGTCTTCGAATCATACTGATCAATCAGTTCCTTGAGGTTACTGATATAATCCCTTGTGAGTTCGAAAGGCATCTCTTTAATCTGTTGGTTGTCAAATTGATTGCGAATATATAAATTTTGTGTTACATGAAAATCTGTAACTCCTTTGTCATTTCAACAAATTGTTGAATACCCAGTTGTTCAGGTCTTTTTTTCATGACTTCCAGATCAGGTAAAATCCCCTGATAAATACTGCGGATGGAATTCCTGATCATTTTGCGTCTTTGATTGAAACAGGCTTTAACTACCCTAAAAAACAGATCTTCATCACAATCAAGATGAACAATGTTATTTCTGACCAGCCGGATTACGGCAGAATATACTTTTGGTTTTGGGTAAAAAACGTTCGGACTTACCGAAAACAGAACATCGATATGATAATAAGCTTGCAACAATACCGATAAGATACCATAGGTCTTTGTCCCCGGAACGGCACTCATCCTCTCTGCTACCTCCTTTTGTACCATGCATACAATTTCTTTAATCTTGCTTCTGTTGTATAATACCCAGAAAAATATTTGCGATGATATATTATAAGGAAAATTCCCAATTACAGCATATTGATTGTCCCTTTCCGGAAGATTATATTGAAGTATATCCTGATGGAGGATATGGTTTTGATGTTCAGGAAATTTTGTTTTCAAAAGTTCTACATTATTCCTGTCAATCTCTATTGCCAATACCGGTAATTTATATTCTCGAAAAAGGTATTTTGTAAGTACCCCTCTTCCCGGACCTATTTCAATAACCTGACTGATTCCCTCTAACTCAAGAGAAGATACAATTTTTCTGGCAATATTTTCATCCTGTAAAAAATGCTGACCAAGGCTTTTCCTGTAATGAGTTGCGGACATAAAACAGACTAATTATCAGATCAAAGATAATAAAGAGGCTGTATTAAAAGTCCTTTGTGATCCTTTGAGTAAACCTTTGTGTACCTTTGTGGTTAACATAATCAATTAAACCACAAAGGATCACAAAGTGCAGCACAAAGTTACACAAGAGATATAAAGACAATTAGTAACTTTTTATGCAGCCTCTAGTTCATGATGGCTTTTTCATTAAGTTTGTCTTTATAATACAATATCGAATGAAAAAGATCCGAAATCCATTTACCGGCCTGGAAGGCTTTGACTGTTTTGGCTGTTCTCCTGATAATCCGATTGGACTTAAGATGACTTTCATTGAGGATGGTGATTATGTGATCTCTGAATGGGAACCGTTGGTCCACTACCAGGGATATTTGAATGTTTTACACGGAGGTATTCAGGCAGTGCTGATGGATGAAATAGCCAGCTGGACTGTTTATGTAAAAGTTAAAACTGGCGGGGTAACATCTTCTCTGTCTGTTGATTACATTAAGCCTGTTTTTGTTAACCAGGGCCCGGTTAAATTAAGGGCACAATTATTTAAATCGGATGGCAGGATTGCGACTGTCCATGTTGAATTATATAATCCTGATAATACCCTTGCCTCAGAAGCCAGGGTTAACTATTATATTTATCCTGAAGAAGTGGCCAGACGACGATTTCATTACCCGGGGCATGATCAATTTTTTGATGAATAATTAAATTCCCTTATAATGATGGATTAATTGTTAATTCCAATAATACCATTACCTGTTTATGGCTCAATATAATTTTGATGAAATTATCGATCGGAGTGGAACAAATTGTATCAAATACGATTTTATAGGGGACTATTTCGGAGAAAACAACCTGATCCCTATGTGGGTTGCTGACATGGATTTCAGAACTCCTGATTTTGTCATGGATGCTATACGTACCAGGGCATCTCATGAGATCCTGGGATATTCAAAGCGCCCTGACAGTTTTTATGATGCCACCATTCAGTGGTACAGGAGACGACAAAACTGGACGATCGAAAAGGAATGGATTATCTTTACACCTGGAATCGTACCAGCACTGTATTTTGCTGTCAGGGCATTTTCTGACTCTGGTGACAAGGTCATTATACAACCACCCGTTTATCATCCGTTCTTTTCAGTAATCAGCAGTAATCAAAGACAGGTACTGATGAATCCATTGAAGCTACGCAAGAACAAATATTTCATGGATTTTGAAAACCTGGAAAATATAATTGATAGAGAAACGAAGCTGTTGATTTTATGTCATCCCCACAATCCTGTTGGCAGGGTATGGTCAGCTGAAGAATTAACACAGCTTGGAATAATATGTAAAAAGAATGGGATCATTATCATCTCCGATGAGATTCATTCCGACCTGGTCTTACCGGGATTTAAACATACTCCTCTTGCCTCTCTTGAAGGAAACTTTAGAGATATTACCACTACCTGCATTGCCCCCAGCAAGACTTTCAACATTGCAGGATTATCAACTTCTTTAGTCATTATCCCTGATCCTGACCTTCGCGAAAAGTTCAAATATGAAATCGAAAATTCCCATCTCTGGCTTGGAAATATATTCGGGAATGTAGCATTGGAAGCTGCATATACATCTGGCGATGAATGGCTCGATCAATTATTGGTCTATCTTCAACAAAATTTTTCATTTCTTGAGGGGTATTTGAAACAATTTATACCTGAAATCAAGTTAATAACGCCTGAAGCAACTTACCTCGCGTGGTTGGATATGCGTGATTTCAAACTTCCGGATTCAGACCTCAAAGATTTTATGATCCGGAAAGCAGGACTGGCCTGCAATGATGGTGCATCCTTTGGAAAGGAAGGTCATGGATTTCAGAGAATGAATATTGCCTGCCCTAAGGCTCTACTGGAAAAGGCTTTGCATCAGCTGAGAATTGCTGTAAACAGTTTATAGCTGTTTTAAATGCACAACATGTATAATAGAAACGTGTTGTGCTATTGAAGACGATAATATTGATAATCAGATTTATATCAGGCCCCACCGGCAGCACGTCCTGGCATAAAAATTTAATATTCAATAACATGCATTATTTAATAGCACAACACGTTAATAGAAATAAATAACTATTTTTGATATGTTGTGTTATGAAATTTAAAATAACCATAGCATCCCGGATAGGATTAGGATTTGGATTTATCATTACAGCCTTGATTATCAGTATTTTTATGAGTAACCGGGCAATTCATAATATTAGGATCCAGAATCAGATTCTATCCGAGACGATTGATCCTTCAATTAATAATATATCCTTGCTCAAAGAAAAGATCTATATGACAGAGAATCTTATTTCACAATGGTTATATTCAGACAGAGACGATGAATCATTTCTTTTAGCCAGGTATAGAGACATTCAACATCAGGATATTCCCGCAATACATCAGGAGCTGGTTGAAAAAAATACGGCATGGACAGCTTCATACATGGAAAGATATCTCTTACTCCACGATTATATTGACGATAGCCTTTTTCAGTCCATTGATAACCTATGCAACGATCTGATTGAATCAGGAGAAGAAGAGCCGGAAAAAGACCTGTTGTTGGAGGGTTATTATCTTGGAATTGAACCCTTATTTAAACATGTATACACTGAAATTGACTATTTGCAATCAGGATTACATGAAAAGTCATCGCAAGAAAAAGATAATATAGATAAAATCTTTATCAAATCAGGTAACAACATCATTCTTATCCAGTTAATCATAGCCTTTTGCAGTCTTATAATTGCACTTCTTCTGATACGTGTGCTCATCAGGCCAATCAATAAAATAAAAAAAGCACTTTTGGAATTGGGCAAAGGGGAATTACCGGATTCCCATCTTTCCGGAGGAGCCGATGAGGTTGGTCAAATGGCAACAGCTTTGAATTCTCTCATACAAAATCTTAAATTACTTTCAAATTTTTCCCAGGAAATAGGAAAAGGTAACTTCCGCAGTGATTTTAAACCACTCAGTGAAAAGGATATCTTGGGTAATTCTCTGTTGCGGATGAGAGAAGACCTTAAGAATGCTGCTCTTGAAGAAGAAAAAAGGAAAGAAGAAGATGAGATCAGAAATTGGTCGACACAGGGAATTGCACGGTTCAGTGAGATCCTGAGAGAATTTGCTGGCAACTATGATGAACTATCTTTCCAGGTTATCAGTAATCTTGTAAAATATCTGGAGGCCAACACCGGGGGGCTGTTTCTGGTAAATGTGAGTAACAAGGGAGAAAAATACCTTGAGCTTGTTGCAAGTTATGCTTTTGACAGGAGAAAATACCTCACAAAACAGATCCAGATAGGTGAAGGTCTTGCAGGAAGAGCTGTCCAGGAGGGAGAATCCATTTACATGACCGATATTCCTGGAGATTACATTAAAATCAAATCCGGATTGGGGGAAAACCGGCCAAAAAGTTTATTGATTGTACCTTTGAAACTTAATGAAGAAATCCAGGGAGTGGTTGAAATAGCCTCATTAAAAGAATTTATGCCTCATCAGATTGAGTTTGTTGAACGGATCTGTAATAGTATCGCATCATCACTTTCTTCTGCCAAACCGGCAGGCAGAGATGATGAACTGAGCCCTCTTTCTTTGGTACTTTCAGGTGATGTCCCCACGGATAGTGAAATAATTGAAAAGCAGATTAAAAAAATCCAGTTTGTAAAAGAACAACTTACTAAAAGGGAAAATGAGCTAAAACAGCGAATCGCTGATAATAAAAAATAATTTAATACTTACTATTATGTTACTCCTTCAAATTGAAAAAGTCGACCTGCTTGGAATGGATTTCTTTACCTGGGCTGGTTTCTGGCAATTACTGTTCAGGTTTGCCATCAACACGATATGGATATTTCTTATTAGCAGGTTATTGTATTATCCGAAACAAAAAAAGCCTGAATACCTGTTCAGTTTTTTGCTTATCGGTTCAATTGTATTTATCATCTGTAACCTTCTTGGTAAACTAACCTTGTCAATTGGATTTGCAGTTGGATTGTTTGCCATTTTTGCGGTTCTCAGATATCGTACAAATCCGATACCGGTAAAAGAAATGACCTATTTCTTTATCATTATAGGCGTTTCAGTTAAGAATGCACTGGCCAGCAGGATCAGTTTACCGGAATTGTTATTTTCCGATGTTGCTATCTTCGCACTGACTTTTGCAGGAGAATATATTCTTTTTAAAAAGAAATATATAAGTAAAACTATCATTATTCAAAATATCGAATTAACGCGGCCGGAAAATTATCCTAAATTGATTGAAGAACTTTCGAATCTATCCGGGTTTAAGGTTGAAAAAGCTGAGATAGGCAGAGTAGATTATATCAAGAGACAGGCTCGTATAAGGATTTATTTCCTTGAAAAAGATGCACCGCATAGTTTTGTTGACAGTGATGATGGAGATTAGATACTTACTATACACTCACTTGATGTGATTTTTTGGCGGGAGTTGTGTCATAACTTATCTCTTACGCAGAAGCTGGGGGAAGGCTGGTGTTTTCCAAAAATATAAAGGTAATCCTTGTTGTTCAATAACAGAACGCCAGTCTGTCCCGCTCGGGCAGGCAAAGAAAATGCCAGGCTCAAAAAAACTACTAGCCT
>LJUQ01000146.1 GCA_001304505.1 Bacteroides sp. SM23_62_1 | reverse complement strand
AATTATGAAAACTGGGCAACAGGCCCCCAGGAAGATTTCAGTTCTCAGGGACCCACTAATGCCTGGGCCGGTAGCAGCGCGCGTATAAAGCCGGATATTTGCGGCCCCGACGGCGTGAGCGGATACGCTTATGGATCATCTCCTATGTACGGTCCTTTTTACGGCACCTCTGCCGCCGCCCCGCATGTTGCAGGAGCAGCGGCATTAATCCTGTCTCTGAATCCTGGCTTAAGCCCAGACCAGTTACAGTCCCTTATTGAATCAAACGCAATAGATATGGGAGACACAGGTAAAGATAACATATATGGGTGGGGAAAAATCGATTTAGGTTTTATTATGGATGACAGCTGGAGACTGATCTCCTTAAGCAAGCAACCTGCAAACACGGATATTGGGGCTGTATTAGACTCCATCATCGATAAGGTCATAAGCGTGTGGGCATATTCAGAGGGAAGCTGGAAGGTATATGATCCCGAGAATCCAGGATTCAGTGACCTTACAACCATGGAGGCGGGGAGTGGTTACTGGCTGCACCTGAGTGTACTGGCTAGTTTGACCGTCTCAGGTTCCGCGCCCTCAAACTCCATAGAATTAACAAGCGGCTGGAACCTGGTGGGGTATAACTCAGACACCTCACAGTCTGTTTCTGATGCCCTGGCTTCGATAGAAGGTAAATATATCTCTGTGTGGGCCTATATTAATGGTTTCTGGCAGGTCTATGATCCTAATAATCCCGGATTCAGTGACCTCACGACAATGGAGCCTGGTTATGGCTACTGGATAAATATGAATGAGGCATGTACGTGGATCTTGCCATAAAAAGGAATTTACGAGTTAAGAGTTACAAGGGAGATAATACGATGAACTGTCATAACTGGAAGATACAGCATACGCTCCAATCTTTCATACTGATCGGCGTTTTTCTCTTTGCCCGGCCCGGATTCGGCGCCCCTGTCTCAATGGATCTGGCTGAACAGGTCGCCGACAATTTCTTAAATCATGTTAGTGCTGTCCATACCATTGAATCAATCAAAGCGGTGGAAAGCAACGAAGAAGAGGTTGGCTATCTTGTTCAATTGTCTCCCCAGGGGTATATCCTTGTGGCGGGGGATAATATCAGGGTCCCGATCAAGGGATATTCCCTTACTTCCACCTTTTCCGATCTACCTGAAACGTATACCCAAAATCTGCTTCGGGAACTTGAAGTTTCGACTACCAATTCCCATGGCATTCTGTCTACCCAACCGGATAACACAAACGCACCCCATTGGGAGTACTTACTGCGGCCCCCTAAGCTAGCCATCAGTACCTTAATAATTCAAAGTTACGAACCTGATACCTTTTTACTTACATCCCAATGGAATCAATCCTACCCGTATAACAGTTTAATCCCAACGATAGACGGTGAGCCGACCCTTACCGGCTGCGTTCAAATAGCTGTTGCCCAAATTATGCTGTACCATGCTCATCCAACAGTCGGCAGTGGGGTGTTTACCCATACCTGGAACGATCAAATATTGACCGCGGTTATGAATCGGCCCTTCAACTGGGATATCATGCCTGATATAGTGAACGGGAGCGTGCCACAATATCAAAGAGATGAAGTGGCCGCCCTGATTCGAGACATCAGTATTCTTAATAGGGCAAATTTTGGCTTAGATTTCACCAGCACAATGTTCCGCTATTGGGACTTTGAACGGGCATTTGGATACGCCTCCATCTTTGAAATGGACATCAGCGATCCCGACCTCTTCTTCACTACCATCAAAAATGAGATCGACAACCTGCGGCCGCTATTATTGAGCATGCCGGGGCATATGACAGTCGCTGACGGGTATGCGTCGGACGGAACAGGCAGAAAGATCCACATAAATCTCGGCTGGGGCGGCAACTATGACGATTACTATTATCTGGATCAAACCAATATCATTGGCCCATATTCATTCAGTCCGGACCATAGAATATTTTATAACATCCGTCCCTGCGAGGGTGATGAATGCTATCCTTATGTTCCGACAGGAGGCGGTCAGCCGCCGGTGATCACATCTTCTCTCCCCGATATTATCATTGACGGGACAGGGACAACTCTCCGCATCGACGCCTATGATCCGGATGGTGACACCGTAACGCTGTCATCTTCATCCACCTGTGACGTACAGGCGGAGTTGAATTCAAATCTGCTGACCTTGACCCCTCTTGACACCGATATTTACTGTCAGGTTGACGTCCAAGCCCAGTCCGATGACGGAACAACCTTCAAGACCTTCAACGTGCTCTGTCTCGAGGATATGATCTATTTGGGTACCCAGTATGACATCGGAGGACAGTTTGCCGACCAAGATGAGATAGATTTATACAGCGCTTATCTTGAGGGCTACACAACCATCAGCGGTCACCGGGGATATAGTAACCAGGCATTTTATATCTGGATCAAAGACCAGTATGGCAATACGGTGGCCGGTCCCAGCAATGAACCGATTTCGGTTAATTTGGAGCCTGGTTTCTATACGATTGCCGCATCACTCAGATCCGACATGATATTTTATCCATACAGTGATGACCGCAGCAGTTACCTTTTAAGGATCACCGGGGATGAATTGACATACACTGTGTCCGACTTGGCAACCAGTTTGGGCATCAGCCTTGAGAGCGAGGAGGGGATTGGCCTGAATATTGGCTGGAACCTGATCTCTTTGAGTGAGCATCCGACCGATACAAGTATCTCAACGGTTTTAAACACAATTACTGATAAATATATAAGCGTATGGGCCTATATAGATGGAAGCTGGAAGGTCTATGATCCGGCAAATCCGGGGTTTAGTGATTTAACAACGATGGAAACCGGAATGGGTTACTGGATAAATATGAGTTCAACAGCGACATTGACTGTCTCAGGATCTGTCCCTTCGAATTACATAAATCTCTCAACCGGTTGGAACCTGGTGGGGTATAATTCAGACACGGCGCAGGCTGTTGCCGATGCCCTTGCATCCATTGAAGGTAAATATATCTCTGTGTGGGCCTATATTAATGGCGCCTGGCAGGTCTATGATCCTAATAATCCCGGATTCAGTGATCTGACAACCATAGAGCCGGGTTACGGATATTGGATAAATGCCTCTGAGGCTTGCACATGGACGTTGCCTAGATCATAAAATTATTTAGGCAGGGTCACCCGTTTCTTTAAAGTGAACCAACAACATATTTTGGGGAATGTTGGGGAAAAGAAAACGGGGCATTAAGCCCCGTTATATCAATAACTTATGGCGGAAGTGCATGGGAATCGAACCCACCCAACGAGGTTTTAGCCCGTTGCACCGGATTTGAAGTCCGGGAGCTCCACCAGTGAGCTTTCCACTTCCGTTTTAAAAAGACAAAGAAGCCAGGAGTCAGGAGTCAGAATCCAGATAATTAATTATTATATTCAACATCCTACGAATCGGCTCCGCCGCACCCCACAGTAACTGATCTCCGACCGTATAGGCCGTTATGTATTCCGGCCCAAGGTTCATCTTGCGCAGCCTGCCCACAGGAACGGTCAAGGTGCCGTTAACCGCGGCAGGGGTCAGGTGTTTCAGGGTCGATTCCTTATCATTAGGAACCATCTTTACCCACTGATTGGCCTTCCCAATAATGTCGGAGATCTCATCTACGGGAATCTCCTTACTAAGCTTAATGGTAAAGCCCTGACTGTGACACCGCATTGCCCCTATTCTCACGCATATTCCATCCACAGGTATAGGTCTTTTCGTCTGGAGTATCTTATTTGTCTCAGCGTAACCTTTCCATTCCTCCCTGGTCTGTCCCGATTCCATGGCACTATCTATCCAAGGGATCAGGCTGGCTGCAAGAGGAACGCCGAAATATTCCGTTGGGAAAGAAGAGCTCCGCAGCTTTTCTGTGATTACTGAGTCAATTTCGATGGCGGATGACGCAGGATCTTTTAGCACATCTTTAGAAACATTGCCGATTTCCGCCATCTGGATTGCCAGTTCCCCCCACAAAGGTCTTTATGCCGGAAGCCAGTCCTGATTTGATTACCGGCAGGTTCACCGGATCGAGCACAATTAAACTGTCGTCATTCATCCTCAAGGCGGACGCGGCATCGATCCAATAACCGTTCCAGCCCATTTTCCGTAATTCAGGATAGACTTTCTTGGTATAATCGCTCCCCTGACATGTTACCACTATATCAAGGGAGGAAAGTAGTTTAATATCATATGCGTCTTTCAGGTTTGGAATAGCCATTCCAATGTCCGGTCCCTCGCCCCCGATGTTTGAAGTAGTGAAGAATAAAGGCTCAAAGTCTTTAAAGTCCTTTTCTTGCTTCATCCTTCCCATAAGGACCGACCCTACCATTCCTCTCCATCCTATGAATCCGATCTTTAACATAATATTTTCCCGATAAGATTAGTAAATAAAACAATATGATCAATATGAAAATGTTGCAAGTGAAAAAGCATGTGAATGTCCAAAAAATTAGTAACGTTTAAAAGTGTTGGCATGGGAAGCATAAACTAGTTAACTGTATTTTTTACTGAACTCCGGTCATACCAATCTTCTCAAAACGATATCTATGGGGGTCATTGCTAGTGGTCTTATTTTTAAATGTTTAATAACTTTTTTCCAAATAATAACATAATATTTTGCTTTGGCTTAGGAGCGTAAACCCTTAAAAATAAGACCACGGCTAACATTGGGTGGAATTTCTTCTGAGATATCGTTTTTCGAAGAAGGGCATGACCTCGGATCTGAAAAAGATGCTCTAACCCTTGTGAACGTTACCAAAATATTACGGCAAACAGGAAAGAAATGTCAATTGACACAACAATTTCGTTATCATATTATTTAATGAAAACAGGATGGTATCACCCCTATAATTCCGTCTCCCGGATTCACCGGGTGATCCGTTTTACCGTTTAACACAATACTTTTAAGATCCCTGATAGCATGATTTAAATTCGATATTGATTCATACCCCTTAAACGAGGTAATGTAAAGAGATGAAGAACTGCCTGGCTCTCATTATGGCCGGGGGCAAGGGCGAACGGTTGATGCCTCTCACCAGAAATCGGTCCAAGCCCGCTATTCCCTTTGGAGGTATCTACCTTCTTATTGACCTGACACTTTCCAACTGCATTAATTCGGGTGTCTATAAGATCATTGTCCTACCCCAATACAAGTCACAGACCCTTATGCAACATCTTGAAGAGGGCTGGAACATCTTCAGTCCCGCACTGGGCCATTATATAAAAATCGCTCCGCCTCAGATGATGGTAGGGGAAAAGTGGTACCAAGGAACAGCCGATTCTATTCGTCAAAATATTAATCTTATAGAACAGGAATCTCCAGAGCATCTTCTTATCCTGTCCGGAGACCATGTCTACAAGATGGATTACGCCCGCTTCAAGGACTACCATGAAGCCCAAAATGCGGACGCAACATTAGCGGTCATCGAGATGCGAAAAGAGATGTCAGGGGAATACGGTGTCATTGAGGTTGATCAGGAGTTTCGAGTCACTGGTTTTCAGGAAAAACCGGTGAATCCCAGGACACTCCCAAAGGACAACGCCCACATACTTGCTTCAATGGGGATATATATATTCAAGACCCAGGTCCTCCTGGATCTATTAAAGAGCGATGACAGGGCCGATTTCGGCAGGCATATCCTGCCGGCCATGATAGACAGATACAATGTTATGGCATACCCCTATCGCAGTCAAAACAGGATACAAGATATCGTTGTCCACACAGATGAAGAAGGAACGCGGAAGGAAAGTATAGAGGAGAATATCAGGGATTCCGGGTACTGGCGGGACGTGGGTACACTGGACGCTTACTGGAACGCCAATATGGATTTGACGGGTGTGGATCCCTATTTTAACTTGTACGGCAAGCTATGGCCTATAAGGACGAATCAGAGGCAATATCCCCCTGCAAAAACCGTTTTCGCACAGTTATCAGGCCCTGAAATAAGGGCAGGCAGGGCATTGGATTCCTTGGTAGCCCATGGTTCGATCATTAGCGGAGGAGTAGTCATCAACAGCGTGATTTCATATAATGTCTTTATTCAAAGCTGGGCTTCGGTTGAGGAATCGGTTGTAATGGAGAATGTCTCTATAGGAAGACACGCCAGGATAAAGAAGGCCATTATTACCGAGGGAGTTCGCGTTCCTCATAACACCGAGATCGGTTTTAATCCCAAGAAAGACAGAAAGCTTTTTACCGTTACTCCCCGGGGTATTACCGTAGTGACAAAGGAAGATATCCCGGATTAATATTTTTAAACCTTTTGAGGATGCATTTATGAGACCAAAAAGCAAGTATAATATAGTACCGAAACTCTCCTCTCAATTAGAGCCTTTAAGGAGTCTTGCCTACAACCTCTGCTTCGGTTGGAGACAAGAGATACGCGATCTTTTTCAGCGCATGGACCCTAAGCTATGGACGGATTGCGGGCACAACCCTGTCCTTATGCTGGGTCTTATAAGCCAGGAAAGACTGGAAGAGCTGTCCAGGGATCAGGGATTTATGGCACAGATGGAGAGAGTTTCCCAGGATTTTAACCGGTACCTTTCGCAACCCCGAATTCAGTCGGAGGATTACTCACCTGATTTGCCTTTTCAGGTAGCCTACTTCTCCGCTGAATTTGGTCTGTCTGGCTGCCTGCCAATCTATTCCGGAGGGCTTGGCATCCTTGCCGGAGATCATCTCAAGTCAGCCAGTGACCTTAATGTGCCCCTTGTGGGAGTGGGACTCCTATATCAGGAGGGGTACTTCAGCCAATACCTGAGCTCGGACGGATGGCAGATGGAGACCTATCCCGTAAACGACTTTTCCAATATGCCAGTCAAATTGATCAGGGATAAGGAAGGAAAACCAATGCAGGTCTCAGTAGAGTTCAAAGGGGAGAAGGTCAATATCCTAATCTGGAGAATCGATGTAGGAAGAGTGCCATTGTATCTGCTTGATACGAATCTGCCGATAAATTCTCCCGAGTCTCGCAGGACAACGGCTCAGCTCTATGGTGGTGACCGGGAGATGCGACTCAGGCAGGAGATCGTCCTGGGGATAGGAGGAGTTCGCGCACTAAAGACCCTCGGAATAGAGCCTACTATAATACATATGAACGAAGGGCACTCGGCTTTCTCCGCCCTCGAGAGAATAAATATTCTGAGAAAAGAAAAAGGTCTGTCATTTGATGCCGCCCGGGAGATGGTTATCGCTACCACCGTCTTCACTACTCATACACCGGTACCGGCCGGGAATGATGTATTCAGTCCGGACCTTGTTCAGACCTACTTTGGAGAATACGCCAAGGAACTGGGTATAAATTTTAGGGTTTTGTTGGGGTATGGAAGGCTGGATCCCCGGAATGAAGGAGAGAAATTCGGTATGAGCACACTGGCTCTGCGCCTTTCTTCTCATGCAAACGGGGTTAGCCGCCTTCATGGGAAGGTGTCTCGTTCCATATGGCAAAAGATATGGAGCCACCATCCGGTTGAAGATGTGCCTATCGATCATATCACAAACGGTATACATGTACCGACCTGGATATCAAGGGAGATGGCCTTCTTATTAATACGATACCTCGGCCCGGATTGGGCTGAAGACCCGGATAACGAACGAGTATGGGAGCAGATAGAGAATATCCCCAGCACCGAACTCTGGCGCTCCCATGAACGTTGCAGAGATCATCTTGTGGCCTTCGCTCGACGTCTTTTGACAGAGAGGCTTAGAGAAAAGGACATGGACCCTGCCGAGATGCAGAATGCGGGAGAAGTCCTAACGCCTGATGCCATGACAATCGGATTTTCCAGGCGCTTTGCCACATACAAGAGGGCAACACTGATATTCAGGGATCCAGACCGGCTTGATCGTATATTGAATAATCCCAAATATCCTGTCCAAATGATCATTTCAGGGAAGGCCCATCCACAGGATAACGAGGGAAAGGAGTTCATAAAAACCATCATCCACCTTTCAAGGGAGGCACGTTTCCACAGGCGAATCGTTTTTCTTGAGGATTATAATTTCCATATCGCCCATGTAATGGTATCAGGATGTGACCTGTGGCTGAACACCCCCCGCCGTCCTCTTGAGGCATGCGGAACGAGCGGAATGAAGGCCTTGGCCAACGGCTCACTCAACCTGAGTGTTTTGGACGGATGGTGGGATGAAGGATATCACAGTAAATGCGGCTGGGCCATAGGACATGGAGAAGTATACAAAGATTACAACGCCCAGGATAATATCGAAAGCAACGACCTTTACAACCTGCTCGAAGAGGAAGTAATTCCTCTTTTTTATCATAGGGGACATGATGACGTTCCAAGGGGGTGGGTTGAAAAAATGAAGGCCGGTCTGCGATACCTTGTTCCGATTTTCAATTCCCACAGGATGGTTCAGGAGTATATGGACCGATATTATTTGCCCTGCTCAAAACGTTTCAATGTACTAAGCAGTAATGATTTTGAAGGGGCCAAAGATCTGGCCTCCTGGAGACAGAAACTCATGACCGGTTGGGCCGGAGTTTCCGTTGAAAAAGTGACTTCAGGTAATGGTCTGGATATGCCCGTTGGAAGTGAGTTGGAAATTGAAGCAGCAGTAAAACTCGGAACCCTGGCTCCGGATGATGTGACCGTGGAGGCATATTATGGTCGTCTGGATCATAACGGTGATTTTGCCGAAAGAGAAACGACCGCCCTCGAGGTCTATGACTCTAAAGATGGAACTTATAAATTTAAAGGGAAGATTCCGTGCTTAGAAACAGGACGCTTCGGCTACACTGTCCGCATCATGCCCAGCAGGAATAGACTTGAAAATCCTTTCATAATGGGGCTGGTTACATGGGCTTAATTGATCGATGATTAGGATTCAAGGGTTCTAGGGTTCAAGGATTCGAGTGAAATATCTAATAATTACAGGCCGATGGATAAAAGACAACATTATATTGAAACCTTTGCATAATTTCATAAAACCAGCGATTTTGTCATTTCCCGCACAGCGGGGAATCAAGTATTATCACCTATTTCCTAGATTCCGGGTCAAGCCCGGAATGACGTGTAAAACGGTTTTGCAATGTCTCAGATTATCTCAAGGAGCTATATATCGCCTATAGATGAAATATAGGGCAACACAGCCAATAATATTATCTGGCATCTTTTATTGCTTCAAAGTGCGCGCTTTAAGGTATAAAACATAATTAGTTTTCGCATGTAAAGAACCCTAGCTTATTAATAAAATTATTAGAAAACAAAAACTTGAATCCTTGAACCCTTTCTCCAAACTAATTGGGAGAAGAACCTAATTTTAAATATAGGATTATGCAACTGATTTTACTTAACCCGGAGCTGTAAATTTTGAATTCAACATTAAGTTCCAAACAGGCAAAAGCACTTATCGAGGGAACTATTGCCGATCCCTTTTCCCTTCTTGGCGCCCACCCCATTGAGCTTGATGACGGGCAGGCGGTGGTGGTGCGCTCCTTTCTGCCAGGCGCCAAAAGCGTGTCTGTCATGGATCTTGATAGTGAAAAAGAGATTATTGCTTCACTTGTCCACAAGGCAGGTATTTTTGAGGCAATTCTGACGAGTGATATATCAATCGCTCCGTATCGTCTCAAGGTTGACTTTGGCAACAGCACGGTTTCCAAGTTCTATGATTGTTACTCATTTCTGCCTGTACTTAGCGATTATGATCTACATCTTTATAATCAGGGTAACCACTATAATATCTATGAGAAGCTCGGGGCCCATCCATGGACACATCAGAACATCAAGGGAGTCCTCTTCGCAGTATGGGCTCCATCGGCGTCCAGGGTAAGCGTCATTGGCGATTTCAATCAGTGGGATGGGCGTAGGCATCAGATGCGCAACCGCGGATCATCCGGAGTATGGGAGCTGTTTGTGCCTCATCTTGGAAAGGACCTGCTCTATAAGTTTGAAATACGTACAGGAAACGGCACTATCTTGATCAAGGCAGATCCTTTTGCCTTCCGATTTGAACAACGACCTAAGACGGCTGCTATTGTTCAGGATCTCGAGGTTTTTTCATGGAGCGACCAGGAGTGGATGGCCTCTCGTGCTAGGCAAGATTCCTTAAGACGTCCCATAGCCGTGTATGAGGTTCATCTCGGATCATGGAGACGCAGGTTAGAGGAAGAAAACCGATGGCTGACATACAGTGAAACCGCCGAAGAACTGATTCCATACGTTAAAGAGATGGGGTTCAACTACATAGAGTTCCTTCCCCTGTCCGAGCACCCTTTTGACGGTTCCTGGGGTTATCAGGTCACAGGATATTATGCGGCAACCTCTCGTTACGGATCACCGGAAGATCTCATGTCCCTTGTGGATCGATGTCACTCCGAAGGAATCGGCGTTATTCTGGACTGGGTCCCGGCCCACTTTCCCAGGGACGCCTATGCACTCGAATACTTTGACGGTACCCACCTATATGAACATGAAGACCCCCGCCAGGGTGTACAAAAGGACTGGGATACCCTGATCTTTAACTACGGCCGCACCGAGGTACGAAATTTTCTAGTGGCCAACGCCCTGTTCTGGCTGGATAAATATCATTTTGACGGACTGAGAATCGATGCTGTGGCATCCATGCTTTATCTGGATTATTCTCGTAAGGACGGAGAATGGGTGCCTAACCGTTACGGCGGCAGAGAAAACCTGGAAGCTATTGATTTTTTAAAAAATCTTAACACCAAGATCTATGAAAGATTTCCTGGGGTCGTGACCATTGCGGAGGAGTCGACAGCATGGCCTGGAGTCACCCTTCCGGTTCACCTGGGAGGGCTGGGTTTTATGTATAAGTGGAATATGGGGTGGATGCATGACATGTTGACCTTCATGTCCAAGGACCCAATTCACAGGCGGTATCACATGGATATGCTTACATTCGCCCTCTTGTATGCCTTTCACGAAAACTTTATCCTGCCCCTTTCCCATGATGAAGTTGTCCATGGAAAGGCATCTCTTCTTGCTAAGATGCCCGGGGATGACTGGCGGAAATTCGCCAATCTCCGCCTGCTTCTGGGATACATGTACGGCGAACCCGGAAAAAAGATGTTGTTCATGGGAGGAGAATTCGGCCAGTGGTGGGAATGGGATCATGATCATTCCCTTCAGTGGCACCTTTTACAATATGAACCACACCAAGGTTTACAAAGGTTTGTGAAGGATCTCAATAGGATATATACGTCCGAACCCGCCATGCATGAACTTGACTTCCATCCTGACGGGTTTGAGTGGATCGATTTTCGTGATGCCGACTTCACCGTGGTATCTTTCATCCGCAGAGGCGCAGCCGAGGATCAGACCCTTGTCTTTATATTTAACTTTACTCCCGTTCCAAAGATCAATTACCGGATAGGTGTGCCCGGAGTTGGATATTATAAGGAACTGATCAACTCTGACGCGGCCTGCTACGGAGGATCCAACATGGGTCTTAAAGGCGGGGCCAATGCGGAGGCAGTACCATGGCACGGCCAACCCTGCTCCCTTAATCTCACACTTCCTCCCTTATGTATGCTTCTTCTTAAGCATATTAGGGAATAATCAGCAATCTCTTGGTAACGTTCATAAGTGTTGGCACCGGCTCTATCAAGGATTATATGCTATATGCCCTAACTATCCGGTAATGCCTATTTTCTCAAAGCGATATCTAATCTCTACATTGCATGTGGTCTGATTTTTAAGGGTTTAAGATAGTTTTTCTCTTTTAATATCAATGTATTCTGCTGTAATTGTGGGGGCGTAAACCCTTAAAAATCAGACCACTGCGAAATTTCAGGGTAGTTATTTTGAGATATCGCTTTTCGAAAAGAGGCATTACCTTCTCATTAGGATAATTTTCAATGCCAACACTTATGAAAGTTACCAATCACCTAGAAAACACGGTCATTGAATGCGAACAAAAGACAGCTCATCTCCAGATCGGCCCGTCCTTGGTATCAATAAGCTCTATTCCCATCTTATCCTTTAACTCCTGACGGATACGATCAGCTGTTTCCCAGTCTTTGACCCTTCTCGCCTCCTCTCTCTTTATTATTAACTCCTCCACATTCTTATCTGGTTTCGCCGGCAAGAGATCCATTACACCAAGTACTGAATTTATGCCCTCAAGATACTCATTTATCTTCTCTCTATCTTTTTGCGCGAGACCCCTCTGGTCCATTATCCTGTTTACCTGAGTTGTAAACTGAAAGACGGCGGCAAGGGCAGGTGCGATATTAAGATCATCATCCATCGATTTCATGAATTTATACTTTAAATCATAGACCATCTGGTCCATCTCGGGATGAGGCGGCCCTGTTCGGCAATTATTAAGCTTTGTCACGAATCTGTCTATATTGGAGACTGTCTTCTTGGCCATGTCGAGCCTTTCCCATGAAAAGGAGATCGGTTTTCTGTAATGGTGGCTTATAAGCCAGTAGCGTATCTCTCTGCCGGTATAACCCCTGTGGAGGATGTTTCTTATCGTATATTCACTATCAGGGACATTAGGAGATTTCTTCCCGTCTATCATAACCAGTTCATTATGGAGCCAATAATTGGCAGGGGGCTTGCCCGTTACTGCCTGGCTTATGGCTATGGCGTTCTCGTGGTGAGGGAAGATCAGGTCGATACCGCTAGTGTGGATGTCGTAATTTTCCCCGAGGTATTTCATGGACATAACCGGGCACTCAAGATGCCAACTGGGCCTTATGTTACCCCACCTGGTCTGATAAAATATCCCCCTTTTGAGCTCATTAAGGGTCGAGCGCTTGAGAAGGGTAAAATCCTTGGGATTTTCCTTCTCATACTGCTCCAGGTCAACGGTCTTGCCGATCCTGATCTTTTCAAGATCGATCCTTGAGAGCTTGCCGTATTCCTTGAATCGGGAGATGTCATAATAGACGGATCTGAATTTTTCATAGGCGTAGCCCTTTTCCAACAATCTCTGGGTCATCTGTATCATGTCCTCCACGTGATCGGTCGCCTTCGGGTATTCATTCGCCCTCTTGATGTTCAGAGTATCCAGATCCTTTAGAAATTCCTGATAATAACTTTCAGTGAAATCTTTTAGGGATAAGCCTGCCTTTTCCGCGCCCTCAATTGTTCGATCATCCAGATCCGTGACATTCATTATATGTGTTACAGTAAAACCTTTGTACTCTAGATATCGCCTTATTAGGTCGGAAAAGACAAAGCGTCTGCATTGCCCGATATGTATCTGGTGGGAGAGGGTGGGCCCGCAGGAGTAGATCCTCACATTGTTTTCATCAATAGGGATAAACTCCTCCTTCTCCCTGGTGAGTGTATTATATAGGAGCTGGCCTGTTCTCTTAACATCCTCGAAGAGAGGAGTGCTCAGATATATCCCTCCACCGTCCGGCAGGATTACGACTATGGTTCCGGAGTCCATCTCTCTGGCGATTCTCAGGGCTCCCGCCATGGCCGCACCCGAGCTCATGCCGACGAAAAGGCCCTCTTTTTTTGCGAGTATTCTGGATGTATGATAGGCCTCTTCGTCGTCTATCTTGATAATCCTGTCGGCCCTGTTTTTTTCAAATATACCGGGCCGATATGATTCGTTCATATTTTTGAGCCCCTGGATCTTGTGCCCCAGATAGGGTTCGATTCCGATTATTTTCACCTCCGGTTTAAGCTCTTTGAAACGCCTCGATATTCCCATCAATGTGCCAGTTGTTCCCATGGATGATACAATCGCATCCAGATCTCCTCCGGTCTGCTCCCATATCTCCATGGCCGTGCCGTTGTAATGGGACTTCCAATTTGACTCGTTATTGAATTGATCGGCGAGCCAGTATTTATCCTTCTCTTCTCTTATGAGATTATAAACAGATTCAATGGCTCCATCAGTACCTAGGTGGGAAGGAGTAAATTTCAGTTCCGCGCCCATTGCTCGGAGTATCTTTTTTCTCTCTTCACTCACTGCCTCGGACATGACCAAAAGAATACGGTATCCCTTGACAGCCGCTACCATGGCTAGTCCTATGCCGGTATTACCGCTGGTAGCTTCAAGGATAATTTTGTCCTTTGTCAGCTCGCCTTTCTTTTCCGCGTCTTCGATCATCCTCAAGGCAGGCCTGTCCTTGACGGAGCCACCGGGGTTAAGGGATTCCAGTTTTGCCAGGATACGGACATTTTTATTCGGATTGATGCGCTTTACAGGCACCAGTGGAGTCTTTCCGATCTGGTCCAAGATGTTATTATATTTCTTTGACATTATCAGGTACCTCTGGCTGAAACTAGTGGGCCTGCATAGAATAAATAAGCAAATTACATTATATTAATAATAAACCATTTTCAATAGAGAAATTAGGATTATCCGGTTAATGAGTACGCTTAATAATAATTATTTAACCTAAAAAGAATATTTTAAGTATTTAAAATACTTGAGTTTCTGGCTGGAGAGTCTCCCGATAAACAGAAAGCTATGTCTATATCCGGTAAAAATCCTTGCTAAATGACGTTAATTGGAGTTATGTTAAATTTTTTTATTTTAACACTTGACATTTATCCGTGAATAATTATGTTTGATCAGTCTAAATTTGGTCGTTAATTCAAGATATTCCTTATATATTCATCATTTAATTATTTAATTATTCTAAATTGATATGGGAGGAGATGGAGAAATGAAAATCAGACCTTTACACGATCGAGTTATTGTAAAAAGGATAGAAGAGGAAGAAACGACTAAAGGGGGTATAATTATCCCTGATACTGCAAAAGAGAAACCCTCTGAAGGAAAAGTCGTGGCCGTAGGTAATGGCAAGCTCCTTGAGAACGGCAAACTGCAACCCCTTGAGGTTAAAAAGGGCAATAAGGTTCTTTTCGGGAAATATGCGGGAACCGAGATCAATATAGACGGCGAGGAGCACCTGATAATGCGAGAAGACGATATCATTGCTATTGTGGAATAAGCATAAATTATTTTAAGGAGGAATTTTAAGATGGCGAAAGAGATTAGATATAGTGGAAAGGCCAGAGAATCTATCCTTAGAGGGGTAGATACGCTAGCTGATGCGGTCAAGGTCACACTGGGCCCCAAGGGCCGGAATGTAGTCCTTGAAAAGTCTTTTGGATCTCCCAATATCACAAAAGACGGCGTCACAGTGGCTAAAGAGATCGAACTGGAAGATAAGTTTGAAAATATGGGAGCCCAGATGGTAAAAGAAGTGGCTTCTAAAACATCGGACGTTGCCGGCGACGGCACAACAACTGCGACTGTTTTGGCCCAGTCTATATATAAAGAGGGTTCAAAGCTCGTGGCAGCGGGTATTAATCCGATGGCAATCAAAAGAGGTATAGAAAAGGCTGTCGAAGTCGCTGTGGATGAACTTAAAAAACTCTCCAAACAGACCAAGGACCAGGAAGAGATCTCACAAGTGGGAACAATATCAGCCAACAACGATTCTACGATAGGGAACATTATCGCCGAGGCCATGAATAAGGTCGGAAAGGAAGGCGTGATAACAGTCGAGGAAGCCAAGAGCATGGAGACCACACTTGAGATCGTAGAAGGAATGCAGTTCGATCGCGG
>LJUQ01000016.1 GCA_001304505.1 Bacteroides sp. SM23_62_1 | reverse complement strand
AGCCTCCCTGAAACGTCTCAGGGTCGAGGCTATTGATCTGTTCTATCAGCATCGCGTTGATCCGGGAGTACCTATCGAAGAAGTAGCCGGCGCGGTTAGAGATTTGATTCAGGAGGGAAAAGTCAGGCACTTCGGCCTTTCCGAAGCAGGAGTCCAGACGATTCGTCGGGCCCATGCAGTCCAGCCGGTGACCGCAGTTCAGAGCGAGTACTCGCTGTGGTGGAGAGAGCCGGAAGAGGAAATTCTACCTGCACTAGAGGACCTCGGAATTGGATTTGTTCCCTTCAGTCCGCTTGGCAAAGGCTTTCTCACAGGAAAGATCAACGAAAATACAACCTTTGACAGCTCCGACTTTCGTAATATCCTTCCACGCTTTACTACGGAAAACCGGCAGGCGAATCAGGCACTTGTCGACCTGCTTGAAACTATTGCATCACAGAAGAATGTGACACTCGCTCAAATTGCACTCGCCTGGCTGCTTGCCCAAAAGAAATGGATTGTGCCTATTCCAGGCACAAGGAAGCTGGACCGGTTATACGAAAATCTTGGGGCCGTTGAGATCGAACTCACTTCTGAAGATCTGAACCTGATTAACATTGCTGCATCAAAAATCAAGATCCAGGGTGACAGGTATCCTGAAACGCATGCAAAACTAATTGACCGATAATATATTTCTTGTTTCTCAATTAAACCTTATCCAATATTTTCGGTCAAATATATTTGTTTTTAAAGTGTTTCTTTGATCAATATTGTAATAATTAATTAATTCACTGACAGTTCGACAAAAGGATGTACTTTAAAGTGCTGAAAATGAATAATTTTTATACATAAGAGCAAATAGAATATTGGGAAAATGGATTGATGGATTAATGGTTAATGGTAAATTGGTTTACTGGTGAATTTGTGAGTTTGAGCAATGGGATATGTGTGAATTCAGGAATCGTAAGTTTATGAGATATTGGATAGATAGTATAATGGATTAATGGAATAATGAAATTTATTGATAAATAGTCTTATTAGAATTCAATATTACAGTATTCCATTGTTCCAGTATTCCAATATTCCATTGTTTCAACAACATGTATCAATTTACAAATCAATTATTTCATAAACAACTTTTATCGAACTCATATTATTTAACAATTTGAAAGGAATAATGAAAATGAAACAAATTAAGATTTCTATCCCGATCGTTGTCTTGTTAGTATGCATAATGAATGTTTACGCACAGGACTGGCCCCAGTATCTCGGGCCCAACAGAAACAGTACATCAGACCAGAAGGGTCTTTTACGCTCCTGGCCTGAGAACGGTCCGGAAGTTCTATGGACAGTTGATGTAGGTATCGGTTTCGGTGGACCTGTTGTAGAAGACGGCAAGGTATATTTACTCGACAGGGATGACAAGGTTGGTGATAACATGAGGTGTTTTGACCTTTCCAGTGGTAAAGAGCTATGGAATTTTGCATATGAAGCTCCCGGATCCGTTATGTTCCCAGGCTCACGAAGTGTCCCGGCTGTGGATGGCAATTATGTCTATTCGTGCGGCCATAACGGTGACCTGTATTGCATAGACATCAATACACACATACCCATCTGGAATAAAAATGTCTGGACGGATTTTGGTGGTGATGAACTTCCGATATGGGCAATCACCCAGTGCCCTCTTATTTACGGTGACTTGCTAATTATATTATCCCAGGCTCCCGAAGCCGGTGTGGTCGCATATGATAAACTCACAGGGAATGTTGTCTGGAAAACACCCAATCTTGTCAATGAATCATATGCCAGTCCTTCTGTTATAAAAATAGATGGAGAAGACCATATTGTAATGGTTATTTCATCTACCAATCCTATCGGACACCGGGAATTGCCACAAACTCCGGGTAATATTGTTGGAATAGAACCCCTTACGGGAAAAATCCTCTGGGAATACAAGGAGTGGATATGTCATATATCGGTGCCCAGTGCAGTTGATGCCGGTGACAATAAAGTGCTTGTTGTAGGTGGATATGAACACGGTGCGGTTATGATAAAGGTCGAAAAACAGGCAGATGGCAGTTATGGTACAACAGAACTTTTTAAAACCATAGAATTTGGCGATCATACAAAGCCACCACTATTAATCGATGGTTACTTTTATGCTCAGTACGGAACCAATAACCGGCGTGACGGCCTGACATGCATGAGCATGGATGGTCAGATTATGTGGAAAACTAAACGTGATCCCGATTTTAATAAAGGCAGTATGATATTGGCCGACGGACTGATTTTAGCTACCGACGGTGCCAGAACTCTATATCTGATAGAGCCGGACCCGTCCGGATTCAAGCCACTGGTATCGGCAGAAGTGCTTGGAGAAGGAGGAACAGGATCAGAAAATGATCCTGTAGCTTCAAGAGTTGGAGGTGCAACCCAAAATTGGGCACCTTTAGCGCTTGCTGATGGGAAACTACTTATAAGAGATCAAACCCGGTTAAAGTGTGTCAGAATTGCTGAGTGATTACATCAACAATAAAAGTGGCTGTTTGCACGAAACGGTAATTTATATTGTTAGCAATTTGTTATTTTGGTCTGAAATTGGACATGAAATGTCTATAATACAAATTTATATTGAACCCTTTGTGCTTTTGGAATAACCAGGTAATTAAATGATAGACATTTTTGTATAGAGACATGCCGTGGCAAGTCTCTGCATTAATTTAAAAATCAATAACCTGGATTTAATAACACAACTCGTTCTATTGAATATTGATGCACTAATCAAAATTAAGAAGTTATGAAAATGAAACAGTTTAAGATGTATATTCCGGTGTTTGTCCTTTTGCTTAGCATAGTAAATAGCTGCACACAAGACACGCAAAAAACGCAGGACTGGCCCCAGTATCTGGGACCCAACAGGAATGGTACATCAGATCAAAAAGGTATTTTGCGCTCCTGGCCGGAGAAGGGACCGGAAGTCCTGTGGACTGTTGACGTGGGTATCGGTTTTGGCGGACCTGTTATCAAAGACGGTAAGGTTTATTTACTCGACAGAGATAATGAGGTTGGCGATATGATGCGGTGTTTTGACCTTTTCAATGGTAAAGAACTCTGGAATTTCAGCTATGAAGCTTCTGGAACCGTTATGTTTCCCGGCTCACGGAGTGTGCCAACGGTGGATGGCAATTATGTCTATTCCTGTGGTCATAACGGAGACCTGTATTGCATAGACATCAACACACACAATCCCGTCTGGAATAAAAACATCTGGATTGATTTCGGTGGCGATCAACTTCCCACATGGGCAATTACTCAATGTCCCCTTGTTTACGGTGATTTACTTATTGTGGCTTCACAGGCCCCACAAGCCGGTGTGGTTGCTTATGACAAACTTACTGGTGATGTGAAATGGAAAACACCGTCTCTTGGTCCTGTCGGATATGTTAGCCCGGCAATCGTAAAAATTGCCGGAGAGGACCATGTTGTTATGGTAACCGCTTCAGAACGTGGTGGTTGGGGTCGCCCACGTGGTCAGGGCGGACCACCCCCGGGAGGGCCTCCCCAGGGTGCACCGCGAGAGGGAGGACCACCACCCCCACCCCCTCCTCAGAATGGACAAGGACAGGGAGCCCCTCAGGACGAAATCCGTACCATGGGCAAAATCGCTGGAATTAAACCGCTCACCGGGGAAATCCTGTGGGAATATTCGGATTGGGATTGTCATATCCCGGTGCCGAGCGCTGTTGATGCCGGTGACGACAGAGTGCTTGTTGTAGGCGGATATGAACTTGGTGCAGTGATGATAAAAATCGAAAAAAAGGCAGATGGCAGCTATGATATTACAGAACTTTATAAAACAGAAGAATTTGGTGATCATACAAAACCACCACTATTAATTGACGGTTACTTTTATGCTCAGTACGGAACCAATAACCGGCGTGACGGCCTGACGTGTATGAGCATGGATGGCCAGATCATGTGGAAAACTAAACGTGATCCCGATTTTAATAAAGGCAGTATGATTTTCGCTGATGGGCTTATTATAGCTACCGATGGTACCAAGACTTTATACATGATAGAGCCAGATCCATCCGGATTCAAACCGCTGGCATCAGCAGAAGTGCTTAAGGAAGGAGGAACAGGATCAGAAAATGATCCTTTGGCTTCAAGAGTCGGAGGTCCAACACAAAACTGGGGCCCCCTGGCACTTTCCGATGGAAAGCTCCTGATCCGGGATCAAAGCCAGTTAATGTGTGTAAAAGTTGCTGAATGATTCTTGTAAAGAATTATTGAAAATTAACGCGTTGTGTGATTAAACAGAAGATATTAATAATGAGAAATTTGTAGAGCTCCGCCGGGATGTGACTCTACAAAAAGTATTTAATTCAATTGCTTACAATATTTAATCGCACAATGCATTGAAAAATACCAGAACGGTATCCAACAAAATTGAATAGAATGTAAATACCAAACTTATTAAAAATAGAAGCAGTTATAAAAATGAAACTAAGAAAGATATATATTCCGGTGGTTATCTTGTTAGCCTGCGTAGCAAGTGTCTATGCACAAGACTGGCCGCAGTATCTGGGGCCCGTCAGAAACAGTACATCACCCCAGAAAGGTATTTTACGCTCCTGGCCAGAGAACGGGCCGGAAGTGTTATGGACTGTGGGTATGGGCCGAGGCAATGGTGGACCTGTTATTAAAGAAGGTAAGGTTTATTTGCTCGACAGGGATGACCAGGTTGGCGATAACCTGCGGTGCTTTGATCTTTCCAGTGGTAAGGAACTATGGAATTTTGCTTATGATGCTCCCGGATCTGTCAGGTTTCCCGGTTCACGAAGTGTACCGGCTTTAGACGGTAATTATGTTTATTCGTGCGGACACAATGGCGACCTGTATTGCATAGATATTAACACACACAAGCCCGTCTGGAATAAGAATGTTTGGACGGATTTCGGCGGGGGCGAAATTCCGAGATGGGCAATTACGCAGTGTCCCCTGGTTTACGGTGATTTGCTTATTGTGGCCTCGCAGGCACCTCAGGCAGGTGTGGTGGCCTACGAAAAGCTCACCGGTGATGTTCAATGGACAACACCATCTCTTGGTAATGAAGGATATGTCAGCCCGACTATCATAAAGGTAGGCGGAAAGGACCATGTTGTTATGATAACCGCTTCGTCCTTTGGTCATGGGAGCCCCGCAAGCGGTGGTAAAGTCGTTGGAATAGACCCGCTCACCGGTAAAATCCTGTGGGAATATACGAACTGGCAATGTATAATTCCAGTACCGGCTGCATTTGATGCCGGTGAGAATAGAGTGCTGATTACAGGTGGATACGAAGCCGGTGCGGCTATGTTAAAAATTGAGAGGAAAGCAGACGGCAGCTATGGTGTTACAGAACTTTATAAAAATGTTGACTTTGGCGCACATACAAAACCGCCGGTATTATATAATGGCTTTTTCTATGCTCAATATTCAACCAATGAGCGGCGTGACGGCATGGTTTGTATGAGCATGGATGGCCAGGTAATATGGAAAACAGGACGTTCACCTGGTTTTAATAAAGGCAGTATGATCCTTGCCGACGGATTGATTCTGGCTACCGACGGCGACAAGACCTTGTATCTGATAGAGCCGGATCCGTCTGCTTTTATGCCGCTTGCATCAGCAAATTTGCTTGAAATAGCAACAGACCTGGCAGAACGGGAAAGGTATGGAAATCAAAACTGGGCACCTATGGCACTTGCTGACGGCAAGCTACTGATCCGGGATCAAAGCAGGTTAATGTGTGTCAGAGTTGCTAAATGATCACTGTAATCAATTGTTGAAAAATAGTTACGTTTCGCCTATATACAAGACCCTGCGAAAGAATAATGGCTCTGAATAATAATTGTACTGCTGGCAGTCAAGCTGAAAAAATAAATACTGAGAACAATACGGCTCATTGCCACTCCAGAAGGAATATAGGTATTCAGTTTCTCAACTGGTTTGTTCCGCTGGCAATTGCTATTTATCTGTTTTAAACCAATAATTTAAAAACGATTCTTTATCTGACAATTTCCTTCGTAATAATTAGATTTGTCGTAATTACGGCCATATCAAAACTTGTTGGATGCAAGAATTGCAGGATAAAAGAAGATTGCCTATGGATAGCATGTAGTAAAAAAATAGAATGATAGTTAATTGAATATCAACATGTTATGCCGTTATGCCGAATATATTAATAATGAGAAATTTGCAGAATTGCTTTCCGAGAACCTGGTACTCTGCAAATTAATATATAATTCAGTCACTTAGCTTTTTCAATCACACAACGCATTGAATACTAACTCATTTAGCAAATTAGAAAGGGGTGGTAAAATGAAACAAAGTAAAATTTATATTCCTGTGGTTGTCTTGTTCGTTTTCATAGCGAACGTTTACGCACAAGACTGGCCGCAGTATCTGGGGCCCGACAGAAACAGTACATCACCCCAGAAAGGTATTTTACGCTCCTGGCCGGAGAACAAGCCGGAAGTTTTATGGACTGTGGATTTAGGCATTGGTTTTGGCGGACCTGTTGTCAAAGACGGTAAGGTCTATTTACTCGACAGAGATGACGAGATTGGCGATAACATGAGATGTTTTGACCTTTCCAGTGGAAAAGAGCTCTGGAATTTTGCTTATGAAGCTCCCGGATCCGTTCAGTATCCCGGCTCGCGAAGCGTACCGACCATTGACGGCAATCACGTTTATTCGTGTGGCCACAATGGCAACCTGTATTGCATTGACATCAACACACAGAAGCCCGTCTGGAATGTTAACGTGTGGAAAGATTTCGGCGGTATGCCTCTTACCGGAAGTGGACGTGTACCGTGGGGGCCTCGTCCACACGGACGCTTTCCCGTATGGGCAATTTCACAATGCCCATTAGTTTACGGCGATTTGCTTATTATAGCATCACAAGCACCGGAAGCAGGTGTGGTGGCTTATAACAAACTTACAGGGGATGTGAAATGGAAAACAGATTCCCTTGGCTATGTAGGCTATGTCAGCCCGGCCATTGTAAAGATAAATGGAAATGACCATGTTGTGATGGTAACTCCATCGACTAATCCTTACAGAAAGTCAAGCCCGGATGAATTCAACTTGGGCAAAGTTGTTGGAATAGAGCCGCTTACGGGAAAAATCCTTTGGGAATATGATAAGTGGCATTGTCACATTTCGGTGCCAAGTGCAGTTGATGCCGGTGAAAATAAAGTGCTTATTGCAGGTGGATATGAACTCGGTGCAGTTATGTTAAAAATCGAAAAAAATGTAAATGGCAGTTATGGCGTTGCAGAACTTTTTAAAACAGAAGAATTTGGCGATCAAACAAAACCGCCAATATTACATAACGGTTATTTCTATGCTCAATATGGTACCAATAACCGGCGTGATGGCCTGGTGTGTATGAGCATGGATGGCCAGATCATGTGGAAAACAAAACGTTCGCCTGATTTCAATAAAGGCAGTATGATCCTGGCCGACAGACTGATTCTTGCTACTGACGGCACCAAGAGTTTATACCTTATAGAACCTGATCCGGTTGCTTTCAAACCGGTTGCATCAGCAGAGTTACTAAACACCGGCCTTAACTGGGCACCTATCGCACTTGCCAATGGTAAGTTACTGATCCGGGATCAAAGTCAGTTATTGTGTATCAAAATTGCTCAGTGATTCTTATAATGAATCATTGAAAAAGTTGCACTTTAATGACCGGTAAGCTATGCGGTTTTAAATCTTCCAGTTCAAATCAAGTTATTTTGTTTTAGAAAGTGAGCGCTAACCATGACTGCGGCAGGTTATCCTTTTGCCTGTCATACATGTTATAGCTGTATATATGTAAGTTCAATCTTAATAAAATAAATATATATATATTTGCATATTTATCAGGTTCCTGTTTTAAAGTCCTGGAATATCTGAAAAATATAGATTTACCTTTTAAAAAAGTAAAAGCATTATTTTATTTACAAAAGAACAATTATGAAATTAATTATTGCAGTCATACTTTCGGTTTTAACAGGCCTACAGGTTTTGAATGCACAACAAATCAGTGAATGGCGAGAAGAAAACCGCACCGGTGTATCGGCAGAAACAGGCCTTTTAAAATCATGGCCTGCTTCCGGACCAACTCTGCTCTGGTCCAATCTCGAGCTCCCCAAAGGTTACTCTTCGGTTTCATTCGGAAACAATGTTATATATACAACCGGCCTTAAAGACAGAAACGATATTCTGGTTGCACTGGACATGAGTGGCAGGATCCTGTGGCAAACAGTGATGGGCCGTGCCTGGACAGGATCCAATCCTGAAAGCAGGGCTACTCCCACCGTTGAAGGAAACAGAGTTTACACCTGCAGTGGATCAGGTGACCTGGCATGTATTGACGGAACCACCGGGAAAATAATCTGGTCATATAAGGCCAGTGAACTGAATAAAGGTACTTACGGAAGCTGGGGTATTGCAGAAGCGCTTCTGGTAGATGGTGATAAAGTGTATTATTCACCCGGCGGACCTGTGACAATGACCATAGCCCTTAATAAGGAAACCGGAGAAGTCGTCTGGAAATCCAAAAGTCTTAATGACAAGCCAGGTTATGTTTCACCGATCCTTATCAATTATGCAGGCAGGAAAATGATTGTAAATGTATCGTTGGGACACGTTTTTGGTGTCGATGCCTCAAATGGTGAAATCCTCTGGAAGGTTGCTCATGAGAATCAAAGACCGGGACGGGATCTTATCAAATGCGTAACACCATTATTTCATGACGGCCAGGTTTATGTAACCGGAGGCTATAATACAGGCGGTATGATGGTCAAAATTACCGGGGATGGGAAGAGCGCAATTGTAGTATGGACAGACGACGTATTGGATGTTCACCATGGAGGAGTAGTACTGATAAACGGCTATATATATGGTGCAAACTGGCTGAACAACGCCAACGGAAACTGGTGCTGTATCGAATGGAAAACCGGTAAAAAAATGTGGGAAGAACACTGGAACTGTAAAGGATCTATTATTTCCGCTGAAGGAATGCTTTATATATATGAGGAAAAGAATGGAAATGTGGGACTCTTAAAGGCCAATCCTGAAAAATTCGATCCCGTCAGCAGTTTCCAGGTTACCCAGGGTGATGCAGGACCATTCTGGGCACACCCCGTTATTCACAATGGTGTCCTCTACATAAGGCATACCAATGCTTTGATGGCTTATGATATCAAAGCAAAGTAACTTGTCTTTATTAATTTATTGAAATATAATATTTTACAATATCAACCTGTTATCGGACCAGCGTTAATTACGTAACTTCTCAGGTAGAAGAGCTACGTTTAACATTTTCACTGGCCGGAATATGGGATAGCAGCATGCAGTAAATAAACTGCCGGGTGAATGTGTGTGATCTGACACAGATTCATGACTATATTTGCAAAAACTCTTCTCACTATACCTCATCTGGCTTATTATGTCCTGTGCTCTTTTCAACTATGTTTGACTCCATTACAATAAAAACATTAATTTTCCTCTGTAAAAAGTTTAAATTTGTCATAATGAATCAACAAATTTAAACTTTACAGCAGGGAACTCCCATGAACTTTTTCATGAGTCGTTGCGTAGTTTTTCATGAAAAAACTTCATGTCCGTTTAAGAAAAAAACTATAACTGCCCGCGGGAATGGCAAAAGCCAGAATCTTACACTTCCTATAACCTCTAACATTTGATAACCAATTAAAAAACAAATGAAAATAATTTTAATATCAATAGGAACCCGTGGAGATATGGAACCGTTTCTGGCAATTGGTGAAATTTTGAAAGAAAATGGACACCAGGTAATCTGTGCTTTCCCGGAACAATTCAGAAATCTTGCTGAAGATTCAAATATGGAATTTGCCTCTCTTGGAACAAAATATATTAAGTTGCTGGAAAGTGCTGATGGAATAGCTGCTCTTGGAGGAAGTGGTTCGGGTTTAAGGAAAATGATCGCGTACATAAGACTGGCTGGAAAATCTTCAGAAATAAATAAAGAACTTATTAACAGACAATTTGAATTAATCGAAAGCGAAAAACCCGGATAGAATTGTATATAATGGAAAAGTCATTTATCCCATCATCTGGGAATTAAATAATTACGTGAAAACTGTTCTTATAAGTCCTGTACCCTATATGCACTATGTGAAAGATCATACACATGTTGCTTTTAATAGCAACTATGGCCCTTTTTTGAATAAACTAACCTATTCATTAGCAAATTTCGGTTTGGTCACAACAGTTATGATATCAATAAGATGGCTTAAAATCACAAGAAAAATAACCCGGAAACAAATAAAAAATGTTCTTTTATCGAATAAGGTAGTTTATACAATTTCACCCGCTCTTTTCACAAGACCGGATTACTGGAATGAAAATCTCAAGGCATTGGGATATCATGAAAGGAATAAAATCGTTGACTGGCATCCGGATAAAAATTTAAGTGACTTTCTGGAAAAACATAATAAAATCCTGTTTATTACTTTTGGCAGTATGACCAATCCGGAACCGGAAGTAAAAACTAAAATAATACTTGAAATACTTGGACGAAATAAAATTCCTGCAATCCTCAATACTGCATCCGGAGGCCTTGTCAAACCGGATAAATTTGACACTGATCTGACTCATTTTGTTTCCCAAATCCCTTACGACTGGATTTTTCAAAGAATCTATGGAGTCATTCATCATGGAGGCTCAGGGACAACTCACCTGGCACTTAAGTATGGTTGCCCCACAATGATTATCCCGCATATAATTGATCAATTTGTGTGGAATAGAATCATTTATGAAACAGGGGCCGGACCGGAGGGAATAAAAATTAATAAAATGACCATGAAAAACTTCGAACCAAGAATTCTTGAATTGGTAAACAATGCTTCCTTCAAAAAGAAAGCGGAAGAAATAGCAGACAAGATGGGAAACGAAAATTTTAAAGAAGAAATTTATAAATCAATAATTGGAAAATAAAAACAAAAATTATGAGTAAGGATAACCTGGACAAATTCGAGTTTCTTATTGGTGATTGGATTCTGGAATCTATAATTCCAAAAAGTGTTTTCAGTGATCCCGGAACTGATACAGGAGTGGGATCATTTAAGAAAATATTAAAGGATAAATATATATTATTTGAATACTCAGGCAACTCAGGAGGAGAAGCAAAAGGTATTTTCGCATGGGATGAAAAAATAAAAATGTTCCGATATTGGTGGAATGAGAATTCAGGTAATTTTTCCGCAGCAACATGTAATTTTATAAATGATAAAACCTTAGCTATGAACTGGCATGATGCATTGTTTGTTCAGACTTTCACCAAGGAGACATCCGACAGGGTAGTTCTGAAGATGCAACATCCTGCTGACAGAGGTGGGTATGAATTAGTATTAGAGGTAATCTTCACAAAGAGATAAGTCAGCAGACGAACTGTTTTTGAAATTATTGTTACCATATAACATGCAGAATAATCAATCTTTTAAAAATGAAAAAATCAATTCTATTCTTCGTTCTGGCTTTCCCAATGTTCCTTTTTGCCCAGGAAAGAAAAAAGGCAGACGCACTGGTTGATCCGAAAATCGCTGAACGCACAATTACTGTTGGGGGAGAAACCGCCGACATATCCGGATTTAATAACCAGTCCATCCAGTTTGCGATTGATGCAATAGAAAAAACCGGGGGAACTGTTTTATTGAATCCCGGACTATATGAAATCATTGCACCGGTGCGAATGAAATCGAATGTGAAACTTGTGGGTTCCGGGAAAGAAACCGTTCTGAAAAGGGGTAAAGGCATACAGACAAAATATATTGTTGATGCCGATTATGGTGAATTGAAAATAACCGTTGAGAATCCCAATGGATTTGAAATCGGTATGAAAGTCCAGGTGACAGACGACGAAAATAGCGGATGCTGGAATGTTTCTACAGCCTATATTACCGATATCCTTGATAATGTCATCTATATTGATAAAGGATTAATCCGTGATTACCGGTCGGATCTGAATGGATTGATATCCAACACTTCTTCTGTAATAGAGATTATTGAGGCAGAAAATTGCTCCGTTTCAAACCTGCTTGCAGATGGCAACCGGTCTGAAAACTTTTTTGCCGATGGCTGTAACAGTGCAGGAGTACTGGTATTCAGATCGAAGAATATAACTATTGACAATGTGCAGATAAAAGATTTTAACGGTGAGGGAATCAGCTGGCAGATTACAGAAAAAGTTGCTGTAAAAAATTGTGAAATATCGGGCAGCGGTAATACCGGCCTGCACCCGGGCACAGGTTCACCCTTCTCTGTTATTGAAAATAACGATGTTCATCATAATGATCGTGACGGACTATTTATTTGCTGGCGCGTTTATCAGAGTGAAGTAACGGGTAATAAATTTCATCATAACGGGCGGTATGGTATATGTACAGGGCATAAAGACACAGATGTTGTTTTTGAGAATAATCATATCTATAATAATGAAAACGACGGAGTTAACTTGCGTGGAGAACGGGAAAGCAATGCTCCTCACAGAAATACTTTCATCAGGAACATTATTGAAAACAATGGGACCGAAGGGAGTGGTTATGGTTTTTCCATCAATTCACCTGCTGCGGATCTGGTATTAAAAGAGAACGAATTTAAAAACTCATCAAAAACACAAAAGGCTGCCATATTTATCTATAAAGCAGGTTCAATACCGAAACTCGAAAACAACCGGTTTGATGAGCATGAACTGGGTGAAGTGGTTTACGAGGAAAAGCAATGATAAAAAACCAGAACCTCTCAAATATGATACGGCCGGTCTCTGATCCCTAAGAATTGGCCGTAAGCATAGATTGGTATACCATATCCTTAATAAAGAAATTTTAATATATAGCTGCAGATACCATTATTATATATAATGAATCAAACTTTTTGGTCCTGAAATTCTAATCAACTTGTTATGAAATCTATTAATCGGCGAAATTTTCTTAAAAATGTCAGCCTGTTACCTATGGGAATAATGCTGGGGAAGACACATTTACAGGAAAGCTATGAAATGAAAGGTGTACTTCACTCACCAGGTTCCACAGCAAAAATCAAATTGAGCCTGAATGCATGGTCCTATTATGTTCCGCTCTATAAATATATGAGAGGGGAAGAGGGAGGGATGAGCCTTTTGGATCTGCTCGAGGAGTGCGCCCGGTTGGATCTGGATGCTGTCGATCCAACGGGTTACTTTTTCCCTGGTTACCCGGAAGTGCCTGAAAGAAAGTTCATTAATAATTTCAAACGCCGTGCATTTCAACTCGGACTGGATATCAGTGGCACAGGTATCCGAAACGATTTTGCCACTGCAGATAAAGCAAAACGAATTGAAGATATAGAACTGGCTAAACGATGGATTGAAGCTGCAGCTGAAATGGGTGCCCCGGTAATACGCGTTTTTGCAGGTGCACAACCGGAAGGGTATACATGGGAGGAAACTGCAGTATGGATGTCGGAGGCGCTTGCTGAGTGTGCTGAGCATGGTGAAAAATACGGAGTGATGGTGGGAGTGCAGAATCATGGTGATATGCTTAAAAGCGCTGATGAGGTTCTGAAAATCATGTCAATGGCCCAATCCGACTGGTTAGGAGCAATTGTTGATACCGGCTTCTTTCTTACCCCTGATCCATATGATGATATTGAACGGGTTATTCCTTATGCCGTGAACTGGCAGGTTAAAGAATTACTTCATGACCGGAATGGAGACAGAATCGATATGGTTAAACTGGTTGGTATCATCCGTGCATCCAGTTACCGTGGCTATGTTCCGATAGAAACACTCCCGACACCCGGAAAGGAGGATGAATATGATGCTTTCTCCCGGGTGCCAGAATTACTTGAAGAACTACAAAAGGCAATTGATTATGCTGACAAAATCTCCGATAATTAATTTTTAAACACGATTTGCTATTTAAGATGAAAATATTGATATTTAGATATATAATAGGCCGTGCCGATAGTGAGATCTGTTATAATAATTTAACATTCAATAACATACATAATAAATATCCTATACTATTATGAAATACAGAGTACATCGCATCGAAGTCAAAAGTGACAAAATGCAGGAAAGACTTGAACAGTTTTTAAATAAACTCGATGGAGAAGTTATATCCGTTATTCCGAATGTCCGGCCAACATTCCAGGGAATGGGAGCAACTGCAAAAATTGATTTTCTGCTTATCGTTGAAAAAATTAAATAAATCAATGAAATCAAAAAAAGAAGAAATAGCCATTGATACTTTTAAATCCGGCCTGAACTGTGCACAATCAGTATTGACAGCTTATTCCGATAATTTAAATTTTGATAACCATTTAGCCTTAAGAATGGCATGTGGTTTCGGTGCAGGCATGGGCAGGCTTCAGGAAACATGTGGAGCGGTAACCGGATCTTTTATGGTTTTTGGCATTTTTAATTGTAATAAATTTTCGGACAACAAAGACAGGAAAGAGAAAACATATGAAATGATTCAGAGTTTTACAGATAAATTTATAGCAATTCATGACACAACGAATTGTAAATCATTGATAAATTGTGATTTGAAAACAGAGAGAGGACGACAGTATGCACATGACAAGCGATTATTTGAAATTGTATGTGAAAAATGTATACTCGATTCCATAAAAATTATTGAAGAACTTATTGCGGAATAATAATACTAACCATTAATAAGAATCGGTAAAATGAAAATGGGTAAGATAGAAAAAAGGTTTGTCAACAGCCAGAAGCATGCACAGAAGAACCTGAAACTTATTGAACGTTTATTTTCAAATGTCGATTTAAGCAATATATCCCGTGTACTTGAAATCGGATGTGGTGTTGGTATAGTTTCGGCACATCTGGTAAACAGGCATAAGATGAATGTTACAGGTACAGACCTGGATCCGGAACAGATTACAATTGCTAAAATGTATAACAAGGAGAATGAGCATTTAACATTTATAGTAGCGGACTCAACAAAGCTTCCATTCGGGGATCAGGAATTTGATATGGCTCTGTCAATATTTGTCCTTCATCATATTGGCAATTGGGAAAAGACATTGGAAGAAATAAATCGCATTTTAAAACTTAACGGTTATTTTATCTTCTATGATTTTGCCTACTCAAAGTTAGCTGCCCGGATTTTCAGACCCTTTGCTAAAAATTACGGCATTTATACCATTGAGGATGTAATTAACTTTATGAACATAAACAACTTTGATATTATTTATACTGAAGGGCCCAAAGGAGTTGTTATGAAAAATTATTGTATGGTGTTTAGAAAAACAGGTTGAAATTACTGAGATCCGGGCAACCGTAGATGACCTTACAGGAAAAAAACAAATGAGTCTTTTGTCAGAAGATAACTTTTTACTTCTTGTGAGATAAATACGATTAAGTAGTTGAATTGTAAAATTTTGGAGGTAGTATATAAAATCCTTTGATTTTGTCTCACAACACCTTAGCATTATTATTCCTTAAGCATATTTTTCAAATACCCGATTTTCATCACGCGGTTTATTGAATATACCTTACTTGTAGTTTGCAGATATTCGAGAATATAAAGTGACTTTTCCAGGATATTATTCCCGTCCTTTACCCGGTCATAGCTGATCAGGTCTTCCCCGGTCACCTGTAATAATTCCGCAATCGTTTCCAGGTGATGCTCCATCAATTTGTTTTTCTTTAAAAAGGTTTCTACTATTTTTTCTTTCGGAATTCTGATAAGTTCTTCCACATCCAGGTCAAGTTCGCTCTTATAAGTCTGCCTGAGTTCTTCAAGTCCCAGGCTTGCATTACCTTTCTGCTTTATGCCCAGTAGCCTGGCAAGCATGACAGCCAGTACCTCCCCCAGCTGCTCGATCTGACGCATCAGGTAATCACGTTGTTCCATGTCAGTTCAAAGTTCAAAGTTCAAAGTTCAAGGTTCAAGGTTGGTGTGGGTGTGAGTGATACGTATAGTTCAAGGTTCAAGGTTGGTGTGGGTGTGAGTGATACGTATAGTTCAAAGTTTAAAGTTCAAGGTTCCTGCCTTCATGGTCCACGCTCCATGTTAACAGCATAGGGTAAAAAGATCATTTGAATTTTAATCCTTTTATTTTGAATTTTTAAGGTAATTAATCAGTCCTGTGACCAGCTTTGAGCATTCTGAAGCAAGATCATATGTATCCTTAAATTCATTTTCATCAATATACTCCTGATCTAACGCTCTGTAAAGTTGAGATTTTAATTCTGCAAGTGATCCCCGGGAGATACCAAGAAAGTTAATAAATTCCTTGTTGCCACCCCTTTCAAAACCTTCGGGGATATTGTCCATTGCTGAACCGCTTGATTTTCTAACCTGCCAAACTAATGAAAAATCTTTAGAAAACTTTTCTTTGTTGGTTAATTCATAGACTTTTTTACAAAGTTCCCGGCACTTCTTCCAGCATTCAAGTTCTTCAAATTTCTTTATTGTTGCCATGATGAAGAAATATTAGTTAATATTTATCATTTATGACAAAAACTTGAAGATATCGGTCAGTAATTGTGAATAATTTAACAACTATACTATCAACACCAAAAACCACCCCCTGACCCACACCAACTTTGAACCTTAAATTTTAAACCTTGAACTATGTTTCACCCACACTCATACTCCCACAAACCTTGAACTTCGGACCTTGAACTTTGAACTTATTGCAACCTATTATTTCAGTATCTTTGAGAAATGTAAAAATGATTTTACTTTCCTATCAAATAATAATATAGTTTTGACGACTCGTTTCCTGATATTGGTCTCGTTAATCTTCATCACAATACGTCTGTGTGCCCAGGAGCCAACCGACAGGGTGGATATGGTGTGGGGCGAAAAACTTTTTCTTGAATCAAAAAACATTCTTCCTGAAATTATTGGATATGATTCAACCGGGTTTTACGCTCTCCTCCAGGATTACCGGTGGGCCGTCGAACACTATGATACTGCACTTGGACAGGCCAGGAGGGAATACCTCGCGATGAACTACGGATTCCGGACAAGGGAACTCGTAGCCCTGGTTCATTTTCACGGTGTCCTGTATCTATTCACTTCTGAGATGCGTTTCAGAAGTCATGTATTATTTGTCCAGACAATTGATAAACAAACACTTCTGCAAAATGGAGATGAACGTTTATTAATTGAGGTTCCCGATATGGGGGGCTGGAGGGCAGATTTTCATGTTACACTATCCCGGCTGGAAAAGAAACTCCTGGTTGTCAGCCGTACCATTATCTGGGGGCCTAAAATACAGGAGATCAGGTTCATGGTTTTTGGAGAAGGGCTGGAACTTGAATGGGAATCTGGTGATCGGATCCAGCATGATAAAAAAATTTACAGTGTTGCTGAATTCCTGGTGGACGAAACGGGAAATGCTTATATGATATGCCTTTATTATCAACCTGTCCTGCTTCAGCATTTCAGTGAAAGGAAAAACAGCTATCTCATTGTCGCTTTCACTGAGCAGGGCAACTCGGTAAACAGGTATCTTGCCGATTTTCCAAACAGATATATCAGGGGTATTGGAATTGAAACAACCCTTGATAATGAACTGGCCTGTGCCGGCTTTTATTCCCCCAGTATCAACGATCACAGTATTGATGGGTTGTTTTTCTTTACAATAGACCATGAGTACCACATTATCAATAACTTGAAGTTTCACGAGATGGAATCTTATTTTTTGAAAGAAAGTATGAATCTAAGACCAGACCAGGAATATAAATATCTTTATAGCTTCTATCTCGATCATCTGGTGTTGAGGGAGAATGGAAATTTTATCATATCCGGGGAACAGCTGTTTGATCAGAGCTATGATAATCATATGAATATTATAGTTATGGGATTAACAGCTGAGGGCGATGTTATGTGGGAAAGGGTTATCAGAAAAGTCCAGAACCATGCCATGAATACCACTCATAATTATGCATCCTATGCTCTTTTAGCTCCCCCCCACTGGAATAAAATTGAGATCCTTTATAACGAAAACCTGAAAAACCTCAACAGGGATCCTGAGAAGGATTTGGTTTCTTTCGTCTACAATTCCAAAGCTTATCTCTCATGTGTTGAAATTGGCGAATTCGGGGAGATGGGAAAAGATATTATCTATCTGAAGAAAAAAAAGAGAATGCTTACCCCGGCACCTCTTTTTTATTATGACATGAAAACAAATGAAATGGTAATGCCTGCCCTGCATTACAGGAAATTCAAATTTATGAAATTGACCTTCAATTAAGTTTCCATCCTAACTCTTTTAACTTCTCCAGGTTTTCTTTCAATTTAATATTCTCCCGTTCGATTGCCAGTTTTTGCTCTTCATCATTCAGTTTTTCCCATTCTTTCAGGAAAAGTCCCCCCGATGCAAATCCTTTATATGCATAATAAGGTGCGTTGAAATATATCTCTTCCCTGCCACTCATTCTCAGATCACCCCGTTCGATAAGATAATCCTTCAGCTCATCAACCATTTGATCCCGGATTTCTTTATATTCATCCAGCCCTGCAAGATTTTTAATCTGATAGGGATCATCGTTCACGTTATAGAGTTCGTACTCAGGCCTCTTGCCCCATGCAAGGTCATAATACCAGTTCATTATTTCATTTTTTTGAAGTGAAAGAAGGAAATCCTTTGTCGGACTGTTATCAACATCACCATAAGGATAATAATTGAAATTATATTGAGGATCGGGATGGCCTGCCGGAAACATCTCTGGCTCAGGATTCCAGATAATCAAGTATGGATCCTTCCGCATTGCCCGCATGGGATAAATCTGTCCTTCGGGTTGAACCCATGCGTGTCTTTCCCTGAATGTAAAAACCCTGTTGCGTGAAGGATCAACAGATCCCGATATATTTGAATTCAGTATATCAACCAGGCTCTTTCCCGACATTTCTTCAGGAACCGATAAGCCGGCCAGTTCAAGGAATGTGGGAGCCAGGTCAGTATGGCTGACAAAGTCGTCAATTTCCCGCCCTCCCGGTATTAATTTTTTATAAAAAATGATAAACGGCATATGTGTCCCATACTCATAAAGATTCGATTTTGCCCTTGGAAAAGGCATCCCGTTATCGGAAGTGACAACGATAACAGTATTATCCAGCTCACCTTCTGCTCGCAATAAATCAATCATTTTGCCAAGATGTAAATCAAACCATTCTATCTCAACAAGGTAATCCAGTATATCATTTCTCACTTCCGGAACATCAGGCAAAAATGCCGGAACACTGATATCACCTATCCTTTTACCCATCATCTGCCCTATGTTTTTCAAATAATCCCTGTGCGGCTCAGAGGCCCCATACCAGAAACAAAACGGTTGCCCTGCTGGCTTTCTTTTCATAAACTCGGCAAAATTGCCGGCATAATCCACATTACTCATCGGATTTGTTTCTCCAAATTGCTCATACGGGATTTTGCGGATTGCCTGGTATTCTTCTCCGGCGGGATTTTTTTTCCGCCCGCTGTCTTCCCAGTCACCAGGTCCCCATCCTTTGCCTGTACAACCCGTAAAGTAACCCGATTCTTCCAAATAATCCGTATAGGTTTTGAATTCTGAAGGAATGATGCTCCAGAGACAGGCGCCTTCCCTGAGTTCAAAACCATTTCGCCCGGTAAGAATTGATGCACGGGAAGCAGAACATGATGGAGCAGAGCAGTAAGCATGATTAAACCATGCTCCGTTCCTGGCCAGATAGTCAATACTGGGTGTCTGAATAGCCTCACATCCGGCAAAGCTTGTATGTAACCAACTCATATCATCAGCAATGGCAAACAAAATATTGGGCCTGTTATCCTCCATTAATTCTTCGTCCTCTGAAATTTCCTGATCCTGCTGTTTCTTTCCCTTACAACCCGGTAAGGTTAACAGGAACACAAGCATTGCCATGAGAACAATTTGTTTCATAATATTTTATGAGTTTTGTATCACCCTTTGATCCGGGGGTGAGTCACAACCTTTTAATTTAATAACGAAGTAAATCTTTCAAATTGTTGTTCATAACTTCACCCCATCCCCTATCCCCTTCCCCTGAAGAGGGAAGGGGAACAGGTACCCCCTCCCGGCCTCCCCCTTTCAGGGGGGAGGTTAGGGGGGGGTGAATCCTTACTACTTCATCCTTAATATCTCCTCCAGCACCGGATCCCTGCCTGCAAAGAAATCTGCCGATGAAAGGTCAATTTCAATATCAGGATAAAAGGATGGTTCATCTTCCTCCGTCTCCTTAAAATATTTTGTCGAATAACTGATTGTAATTCCTGAATTGGGGAGAATCATATTTCTGACCTCTCCGTAATGATTTGGTTTGCCCCCGGTAGGCTCTCCGATAAAGATGGCATTTGTTTCCTCTCTGAGTGTTATTGCATTCAGAATAGCTGAAGAAAAAGTTAATCTTCCAATACAAACAAATAACTTACCTTCCCGGTTAATCTCTTCATTATTTTTAAGGGCATGAATAAGTGGTTCTGCTATGGAAGAATTCCCCCCTCCATTTAACCGCATGTCAAAAATAAACTTATCTGGCTCATGATCTTCAATGAATTCGAGCATTCCCTTTATAAAATCTCTGAAAGAGAGGGTATCTGCTTCAGCACAGCGGTTATACTGAAAATAAAGGGTTTGTTCCTGATCAAGCCATTCATACCAGTAATAAAAATTCCTGTGAGCCAGGTAAAGAGGTGGTGCCTGTTCTTCATCCACGGCTGAAATAAATGCAAGCCCTTCAATATCATATTGTACAGGTTTTAACACTATTTCCCTGCTCCCTTCAAATTCCATGATTACACTGTCCGGCCCGGGAATTATCTTAAGTGCATGCAGAATTTCAGGACATCCAATTAACCATGGAACCTGGCTCTTAACCTGTGCCTCATTTTCAAATGAAATAATTGTTTCAAGGATTTTGATGACCTTCTCAATTTCCAGACCATCGATGGATCTAAGCTTCCGGCCAATAACAGGTTGATATTCCTCAATTGCCGCGGTGGCAAATATCCCGTCGCTGAACAGCTTAAAATCAACAGGAACATGTCTGAAAGCAGGTATCCTCCAGATAGATACACCAGTATGTGAATCTCCTACTTTCGCAGTGATTTTCATGATTCCAGTGATGATCTCATAATCCTTCAGATAAAAAGATTCTTCCTTTAACTCCTCGATATCTTCCAGATATTCTTCCTGCTTTAACTGGAAGAACAGGTCTTTATGCCGCCTTGGCAACTCTTCTGCAAAATAATTAAGATCCTCCAGCCAGTGCTCCGTCATCAGACCGGAATCCCTTTTTTGTATTACCTCCTTATCTCTGGAAGGATTACAGAATGGAAAAACAATGAAAAACAGGATTAGCCACTTAAAAAAACGGTGCTCTAAATTCATTTGATTAGTCATTATGGTGTATTAAAATGGAGGCTTTAAATTATTAATTTTCTTCTATAAATTCATATCGAGACATATATAGATTTATACTGAGTTTGTATATAATGATAATTTAATGTAAGTTTATATAACCAAATTAATTGATTGACAGGTATGTAATTTAATTTTATAATTTTATTTCAGAGATCACAGGAATTCGGAATATCTTAACAAAAACAATCTATAAATCAATTACTTAGAAACTTCAATCATACGATACATTATTAATAATCTTTAAAATTACCACTTATGAAATCATTAACATGTTTTCTCTTTCTGGTATTTTTTACAGTAGTTTGTGTTTCCGGTCAAACCACCAAGGAAGAGGCAAAAAAGCTTGCGCGTCCAGCTGATTGCGGTGTATCGCAATATGACGATTTTAAGAATTCTTCCTTTAACCTTCTATCTGAGCTTCTGAAAACTGACACAAATTATGAAAAGATCAAGGTTGATGTTTCCGGATATATTGAAGGTGAAAAAGAAGTTACAATAGATGGCGTAAAGGGAGATATAAGCAGATTAAAGAGTTTGAAAGGTTCACTTGAATCGATGGATGAGCGTGTTGCAAGCCTTACAACTGATGGAAATGATCTGCTGGAAAATGCCACTAAAGTTAAACCTGTTACCAAGGTAAAAGCTGCAACAGACAATACGAAAGAATCCCTGAAAGCTGTTGACCTTTCGAAGAAAATGATTGATGAGATTTCTGGTCAGGTAGAAGAAGATATTAAGAGCCTTACTGGATTACTCCCGAAAGAGGAATAAAATATTAAGCGCATTATTTAACTTTTTGAGCCGGCAATTCTCCATCGTGATGGTAGATCAATCCGGTTACCCGACCTTTATCATTCATCTGGAAAGTGATCCCCCCATTACTATTCCTGAAATGGTATGCATAAGCTGATTCAGGGATCAATGGTATCTTTAGACCTTCAATTTCCTCTGCATAGAGATTCGTTCCGCTTGAAGTGATAATTATTTTTCTGTCACTATAAATAAAATGATATTCACCGGCGAGTGACTCATATAATTTTTCATTGGTGCTTACCGTATCTGGCTTATATTTTTTATGCTGAAGAAACCATTCATATAATTCCGGATTGTTATAGGTCTCTGTCCAGCTATCATGAAAGGCTTCAGGATAAACAGTCAGTTTAACATCAGGGTTATATTTCTTCAGTGCATTTAACATCACTCTTGATAATCCAACGGGTACAACCTCATCCTTCTCCCCGTGAAATATCCATGCTGGGATATGCCGCATGTTCCATGCAAGCTCCGGGTGGCCTCCGCCACAGACAGGAGCAATGGCGGAAAAACGGTCCGGATAGGTGGATGCCAGGTCCCATGTTCCATAACCTCCCATGCTCAGACCTGTTAAATAGATCCGCTCTTCATCAATTCGGTATTCCCCGATAAGTTTATCCAACAGGCGGTTAAGGACTTCAGCCGACCACCATTGTCTCGCAGGACATTGCGGAGAAACAATAATGAATTCGAATTTTTTCCCTTCATTCACCAATTTCGGTGGTCCATGTCTTTTTACCATTTCAAGGTTATCACCCCGTTCACCGGCACCATGCAGGAAAAGTATCAAAGGCCATTTTGTTTCTTTCGAAACATCGTAACCCCCCGGTATATATACGAGGTATTTTAATTCAATGACCATTTTTTGCTCAATTTGCTGTGATATTGCCAGATTGATTGTTAAAAATGAAAGAATTAAAAATACTGATGAGATTTTAATATTCATCATTATTTGAATTTTTAATGAAAAACTAGACCATTGATTATTTCAAATACCAATGAGACCCCTCATTCGCTTTAGGCGGATGAGGGATGACCTGCCTGACTAATTAAGTTTTCACTCGGGGCTGTGTCACAACTAATATTTCACGCAATGATCGCCAGGAAAACATGAAGTACGCAAAGAATACGTGCCTGTTAACCAACACTTTGCAGTCTTTGCGGAAACTTTGCGTGCCCTGCGTGAAACCTTAAATTGAAGTTGTGACACAGCCTCGAGAAATCATACACACTTCCCTGGTCTCACTTCTCCTTAGCATCAACCTTAGCCTTTCCTGACCGACAACTAATTCCCCAAACCTATCAGGAACCAGTAACCATTCATTATACTCAACACCCTGAACCAATACCCACCAGGAACCAGGAACTAAATTCCCTGAATTTAGGAATTTTCCGAATTAGTTCATAACTTGTATTCAAACCAAAAAAATCAACCTGCTATGCAAACTTATATCCTTTTAACAAAGTTTTCACCTGATCTTTGTCAAAAAATGAAAGACCAGGAAGTAATCGGCAGAACCTGGTTTGACCAGGTAAGGGAAAAATGCCCTTCTGTGAAATTTATCGCACATTATGCTCTTCTGGGGCAATTTGATTTTCTTGACATATATGAGGCTCCTGATGAAGAAACTGCTGCCAAGGTATCACTCATCAGCCAGGTGAACGGTGCTTTCCAGGCCCAGAGTCTTCCTGCTATCCAATATAAGAAATTCCTGAAGCTTGTTAAGGAGATATAATCGGTATATTTTTAATCTTTAGTGGCTATAAGGAAACATTTTGTTGTACCTTCGGTTGTAATTTTTTACCAAACAAGCCCTGTATAGGAACATATCAGATCTATATTGGAATATTCCGGATAATCAAATATATATTCGGTCGCACCAGCGGTTCAGCCTTATAATAATTTAACATTCAATATTATACCTGATCTGATAGTAAAACGTGTTATATTTAATCTAATTAAAGAATTATGAATATAAATTTGATTTTAGCACTGTTTGGTGTTTTCACATTCACCGTTATTAACTCAGTTGCTCAGGAAAATCGTTTTTTTATGCCAGCAGAGATCAGGAAAGCATATGAAAACGGAACAAGATCTTATGACGGCACTCCGGGAGTTAATTACTGGCAAAATACTGTCAACTATAAAATACAGGTAACAATCGATCCCCAGGAAAAACTGGTTAAGGGATACGAAGAAGTCGTGTATTTCAACAACAGTCCAAATGAAATAAATACTTTAGTTATCAGGCTTTACGGGGACGTTTTTAAAAAAGGAAACATCAGAGCATATCCTGTTAATGAAAAAGATATTGATGAAGGCGTTGAACTGGAAAATATTATCATTGAAGGATTAGCGTATGATCTTCAGGACCAGAAGATGACAAGAAGAAGCGGTACCAATATCAGTTTTACACTTCAAAAACCGCTAAAACCGGGATCGGAATTATCTTTTAAAACTTCATGGAAACAAAAGATCCCCGCATATTCAAGGATAAGAACAGGTGCATATGACAGCACCACTTTTTTTATAGCTTACTGGTATCCTCAGATAGCCGTTTATGATGATATCTTTGGCTGGGATAATCTGGATTATACATTAAGAACCGAATTCTATAATAACCTTTGTAATTTTGATGTTGAAATCACAGTACCTGACGAATTTATTGTCTGGGCTACCGGAACATTAGAAAATGCGGATCAAATACTACCAGAACATATTTTAGACAAATACCAAAAAGCCCGAAGCTCAGAAGAAGTTATTCATATTATATCCGTTAAAGATCTTGACAATGGATATAAATCCCTGAATCATACATGGCATTATTTGGCATCTGAAGTATCGGATTTTGCCTTTGCCATGAGCGACCATTATTTATGGGATGCAGCTATCCAACCGGTTGCTGACCGACAGGTGTTTATCAGCTCTGCATATCCACAAGATACCTCCAGGGATTATTCTGATCATGTTGCCATACAACAAAAAACAATGCGCCATTTTTCCGAAGATATCCCCGGTATTCCATATCCATATGAAGCATTCACAACATTTATAACGATGGGGAGAGGAGGTGGAATGGAATATCCCATGATGGCAAACAATGGTAGCCCCGGCCGTGGGGTGACCATACATGAGATGTTTCATACCTACTTCCCTATGTATGTCCGTGTCAATGAGCGCAGATGGGCCTGGATGGATGAAGGCTGGGCAACTTATAACACTACGCTTGTGTCAAACCGGTTTTTTAATGATGATTACGAAACAGCCGACGTATACTCCGATATAGGCTCCAGCTCTTCAATTATGGGAACCATAGCAGACTTACCGCTGATCACCTCTTCAGAATTCCTTGGCAATTCGAATTATGGTCAGGCCAGTTACTCTCTGCCTGCAACAGTATATGCAATGCTTCATCAGCACCTGGGTGATGAGTTATTTTTAAAATGCTACCGGGAGTATATTAAACGCTGGGCTAAAAAATCCCCTACACCATATGATTTCTTCAATATATTAGAAAATGTGTCGGGTAAGGATCTGGGTTGGTTATGGAAACCCTGGTTTTTTGATTTCGGGCCGGCAGATCTGGCAATTCAATCCTTCGAAAATAATGAACTGGTTGTGATGAACCATGGAAACAGGCCTGTGCCAATCGTTGCGGAAATAAATTACAAAAACGGTGAATCAAAATTTATCAGTCAGGACGCCGGTATCTGGAACGGTGGAAAAAATGAGGTGCGGCTTACCATACCAGAAGATGAAAATATAGACAGGATATCTTTGAACATGATGGTTCCGGATGCAAATCTTGTTGATAATTTCTTCCCATCCATCAGGACTCTTTATAAAAATATTAAAATATCGGCTGAAATTACCGGCCAGTACAAAAGTGAAGATTCCCCAGCCAATATAAGTATTATTATGGAAGATGGAATCATGTATTATAGATGGGGTGATTTCGGAATATCCCAGATGTTATACCCGAAGGATAGTGTTAATTTTTATTCGGTCGATGGTACAATGGATTTAAAATTTAATCTGGACGATTCAGGATCCTGTACAGGTGTGGAAATAAATTGGAGGAACAGAATGATGCATGGGGAAAAAATTAATTAAAAACTGAAATATAAGTTGATGTTCAGTTCAAAATAAACTCCCGGTGCCCATTACCTGACCCGCTCCGGATTCGATTATTATTCCATTTCACGCAAACAAACAGCTATTCTTTCCCCCACTTCCTCCCTGCCCAGAATCTCCATAATTTGTATCAATCCCGGTCCCTGGTTTGATCCTACAATAGCAAGCCTGAGAGGATTCATGATCCGTCCGAATCCAATGCCTTTCTCTTCAGTGTATTTTTTGATGGCTGATTCAATACAATTGTGGTCAAATTCTTTCAGAGTATTCAAAATATCACAGATATCACGCATCATGTCTTCCGTATCTTCTTTCCATACTTTGCTTACCACGTCCTTATCATATTTCTCCGGCCTGATAAAAAAGAACCATGATTCTTTCCAGAGGTCTGTGAGCAGGAAAGCTCTTTCTTTTACCAATCCGATAACCTTTGAGACATAATCAGGTGTAAACACCAATCCCCGTTTATCAAGTTCGGAGGATAGCCATGGTGTCAGTTCATGATTCTGCTTCTGAAGAATATACTGATGGTTGAACCACCTGGCTTTTTCAGGATCAAATTTTGAACCTGATTTGGTGATCCTTTCAAGGGTAAACTCCTGAATGAGTTCGTCCATGGTAAAAAGTTCCCTGTCGGTTCCCGGATTCCATCCCAACAGGGCAAGTATGTTTATAAAAGCTTCCGGCAGGTATCCTGATTCCCTGTACCCGGATGAAACTTCACCAGTTTCCGGGTTTGTCCATTGCAGGGGGAATACTGGAAATCCCAGGCGGTCACCATCACGCTTACTTAGCTTACCCTTCCCATCAGGTTTCAGGGTTAACGGCATATGAATAAAAACCGGCATTTCTTTGCTCCAGCCGAAAGATTCATAGAGCAGAACATGCAACGGTGTTGATGGTAGCCATTCCTCACCCCGAATGACATGGCTGATCTTCATCAGGTAGTCATCCACAACATTTGCCAGATGATAAGTCGGCAGGCCATCCGCTTTTAGAAGGATTTTATCATCAAGGATGGATGTTTCAATCCTGACCTCCCCGCGCACAATATCATTGAAACGGACTTCTCCGTTTTCCGGTATCTTGAAACGTATGGCATAAGGATAACCATTGTTAATCAATGATTTGACTTCTTGATCCGGAAGATTCAGTGAATTCTTCATCTGTTGCCTGACGGTAGCATCATAGTTAAATATTTTATTCTTTTCTTCATATTGCTTCCTGTGCATATCCAGTTCTTCAGGGGTGTCAAAGGCGTAATATGCGTAACCCCTGCTGATAAGATAATCCGCATATTCTCTGTATATCCCGGATCTTTCTGATTGCTTGTATGGTTCATACGGACCCCCAACAGTTACGCCTTCATCAATTTCAATTCCACACCATCTTAACGATTCAACAATATATTCTTCAGCTCCCGGAATATATCTGACCTGGTCTGTGTCTTCAATACGCAGGATGAAAGTACCGTTATGTTTCCGTGCAAAAAGATAATTGAACAGTGCTGTGCGAACTCCACCAATATGTAACGGTCCTGTCGGACTCGGGGCAAAACGTACACGTACAGGTTTTTCAGGCATACAATAAATTTTTTGACTAAGATAGTAAATTCAGGAGGGTAGTACTATAATATTTTTGCCACCCACCCGAACGTAACGTTCGCTACGGGCAGGCAGAGATCACAGAGAATAAACAGCGTGTACAGAGGAACATAGATATTCATAATTCTCTGTGTTCTCTTTGATATCTCTGCTATCTCTGTGGTTAAATATGAATCAAGTGCAACAATGATTTATTAAAATACACCAAAATATGATAATTTTAGCCTTTCATATAACAAACAGGTAAATGCTTTTCCTTTATAATATTGGAATCAGGTTATACTACCTTTTCATCCTTTTTGCTTCCTTGTTTAACAAAAAAGCCCGGTTATGGATAAGGGGAAGGAAAAAGTTTTTCAAGAAGGTTCGATCTGTTATGGATCCGGATTCCCGTATAATCTGGTTCCATTGTTCATCCCTGGGTGAATTTGAGCAGGGCAGGCCGGTGATGGAAAAAATAAGGGAAATATTGCCGGACAGGAAAATCCTTCTGACCTTTTATTCTCCCTCCGGTTATGAAATCCGTAAAAATTATAGCGGAGCAGATTATATTTTCTATTTACCTCTCGATACAAAGAAAAACGCTGAAAAATTTCTGGATTTTATCCGTCCGGAGGTTGCTCTCTTTGTCAAATACGAATACTGGTATCATTTCATATCCGCCCTGAAAAGAAGGAATATAAAGATTTATTTGATTTCCGGTATATTCAGGTCTGACCAGGTATTTTTCAAATATTATGGTAAATGGTTCAGAAAAATTCTTGGATGTTTTCATCATCTGTTCATTCAGGATGATGATTCTGCAAGATTGTTAAAATCCATTGGTATAGAAAATTTTACTGTTGCCGGAGATACCCGTTTTGACCGGGTATTCGCTATAGCTGAAAAAGCACCGCCGTTACCCTTGATCAGTCATTTTACAGCAGATCATCTTACCCTTGTCGCCGGAAGTACATGGCCTGAGGATGAGGAGATCATAATCAGATTTATAAATGAATATAAGCCGGAAATAAAATTAATTATTGCTCCACATGAAATTCATGAAAGAAATATCCGGCACCTGGAAGAAAAAATCCAATTGAAAACTACCCGGTACACCTCTGCAGAAAATCAGGAGATATCCGGGGCTAATGTATTAATCATTGACACGGTTGGTATACTGTCATCTATCTATCAGTTCGGAAACCTGGCATTTATAGGAGGGGGATTTGGAAAAGGAATTCATAATACACTTGAAGCTGCAATATTTGGAATACCGGTTATTTTTGGTCCTAACTATAAAAAATTCAGGGAGGCAGTAAGCCTGATTCATCATGAAGGAGGATTTTCTGTACAGGATTATCAATCATTCTCAAATATTCTTATCCGATTAACAACAGATATTTCCCTCCTTGAAACATGCGGAGAAAATGCAAAGGCTTATATTTTGTCAGAACTCGGTGCTACTGCCAGAATCGTTGATATTGTGATAGCTGACCTTTAACCATACTTTATGTATCTTTGCAAAATGTTAATTGATCAGGCACAAAATTCATAACTAATTTCATGCCTGAAAACATGTAAATTGACTCTTTTTTTTAACCAATTTTTAACCAAATCCCGTGTCTCTTTAAAAATAATCTCTTTCATAGGAATACTAATTAAAAATATCAATAAAGATTTTATTGTCTTATAATATTTATTTATTTAATCTTTTGTTTATCTGATTTTTAAGGTGCAGGTTAATAATTTATACGATTTGTTAATAAATAGAATTCTTATCAGTTTGTCATCTGGGGCATCAATTCATATCTTGCATGCTTAACTTTCTTTTCCAGATCCACTTTTAAATTTTTAATTATTAACCTGTTAATATTTCTGATATTCCATGGATGAATTAGTCTCAAAGAAAAACTCAGGTGTTGTTGTGAACAAAATAAAAGAAGAAAAAAATTCAGTTGACCCTGCATCAGAATTAAAAAAATATTCTTTCGATCAGGTTCTTGAGGCTACAAGGAAATATTTTATCGGTGATGAGCTGGCAGCCACTGTCTGGATCAATAAATATGCTCTGAAAGATTCGATGGGAAGAATTTATGAGCTCTCTCCGGATGATATGCATCGCAGGATTGCCAGGGAAATTTCCAGGGTTGAAAAGAAATACCCGAATCCTTTGTCGGAGGATGAAGTTTATGACCTTATCAAAGGTTTCAAATATATTGTCCCCCAGGGATCACCAATGACAGGTATTGGCAATGATTTTCAGATTGCTTCGCTGTCAAATTGTTTTGTTATCGGTCATGAGGGTTTTGCCGATTCTTATGGCGGGATTCTTAATATTGATCAGGAGCAGGTTCAGCTTATGAAAAGGAGGGGTGGTGTTGGACATGATCTTTCACATATCCGCCCCAAAGGCAGTCCCGTGCTGAACAGTGCGCTTACATCAACAGGGATAGTCCCTTTCATGGAAAGATATTCAAACTCCACCCGTGAGGTAGCCCAGGATGGCCGGAGGGGTGCTCTGATGCTGAGCATATCCATTAAACACCCGGATGCAGAAGCATTCATCGATGCCAAAATGGATAGAGGTAAAGTAACCGGGGCAAATGTATCTGTCAGGATTGATGACGAATTCATGCAAGCAGTCATGAATAATCAGCCATATGTCCAACAATATCCCATTCATTCTGATAAACCATTATATACCAAGGAGATTGATGCTCGGAGCCTGTGGAATAAAATCATTCATAATGCCTGGAAATCGGCTGAACCCGGTGTTCTTTTCTGGGATACCGTGATTCGTGAATCCGTTGCTGATTCTTATGCCGACCTCGGATTCAGGACGGCATCAACCAATCCCTGTGGGGAAATACCACTGTGCCCTTATGACAGCTGCCGCCTGCTTGCAATTAATCTTTACAGCTATGTTGAAAATCCTTTTGAAGTCAATGCCAGATTTAATTTCGACCTGTTCCGTAAACATGTCAGGTTAGCTCAACGAATGATGGATGATATTATCGATCTTGAACAGGAAAAAATTGATGCCATCCTGCAAAAGGTGAATAATGATCCTGAAGATGATGAATTAAAGCGCACAGAACGTCTCATGTGGGAAAAAATAAAGGCAAAGACTGCGGAAGGCCGCCGGACCGGAGTGGGCATAACCGGTGAGGGAGATATGCTTGCTGCCCTTGGTTTGCGCTACGGCAGTGATAATGCTATTGATTTTTCTGTAGAAGTTCATAAAACAATAGCATTGGAAGCCTACCGGTCGAGTACCATGATGGCCAGAGAACGTGGTCCGTTCCCTGTATATGATGCAAGCCGCGAAAAGAATAACCCATTTATACAAAGACTGAAGTCAGAGGACGAAGAACTATATAATGACATGGCTAAATATGGCCGGCGTAACATCTCCTTGCTTACAATAGCCCCTACCGGTACAACCAGCCTGATGACACAGACCACTTCCGGTATTGAACCTGTGTTTCTTCCGGTTTATAAGCGCCGCAGGAAAGTAAATCCGAATGATACCACTGCGAAGGTAACCTTTGTTGATGAAATAGGTGATAGCTGGGAAGAATATAATGTTTTTCACCATCAACTGGAAACATGGTTAAAAGTGAATGGATACGATATTGAAGAGGTGAAAAAACTGGATGATGAACTGATCCAGAGAATCATCCAAAAATCTCCCTATCACCAGGCCACATCCAATGATGTGGATTGGGTGGCTAAGGTAAGGATGCAGGGCGAGATCCAGAAATGGGTCGATCATTCCATCAGTGTTACGATCAACCTTCCAAAGGATGTGAACGAAGACCTTGTCAGTGAACTTTATATGACAGCATGGAAAAGTGGTTGCAAGGGCTGTACAATTTACCGGGATGGTTCACGGGCCGGTGTCCTGGTTTCACATAACGGGGATGATGATGACGATCCTGCAACTAAGTATAAAAGACCCAGAATACTTGAAGCCGAAATTATCCGGTTCAAGAATAATGATGAGAGCTGGATCGCTTTTGTGGGGCTTAAAAATGGAAGGCCTTATGAAATATTTACCGGTCTTGAAGATGAAGAAATGTTTCCGTTACCAAAATCTATCACCAAGGGGTATATTATTAAAAACAAAGAAGAGAATGGTACCTCCCGTTATGATTTCCAGTATACAGATAAATACGGCTACAAAAACCTCCTTGGTGGATTATCCCATATTTTTAACCCTGAATTCTGGAATTATGCCAAGCTTATCTCAGGGGTCCTTCGGCATGGTATGCCAATTCCGAATGTTGTGAACCTGGTATCTTCACTTCGCTTCCACAGTGACACGATCAATACATGGAAAGCCGGTGTCGAGAGAACACTGAAAAAATATATACCGGATGGCACAAAAGCCAAAACCAGTCAGCGATGCCTGGAATGCGGATCCAACAACCTCGTTTACCAGGAAGGTTGCCTGATATGTACAAACTGCGGATCATCGAAATGCGGATAGGTGAAGAAATGAACTAAAATTTTTTGAACTATAATTTTAGTCATTCCAAATTTCAAAATTTAGTCAATTCTTTATAACCCCTAATTCCTTTCCTACTTTCCTGAAAGCTCCGATGGCCTTATCAAGATGGTCTTTCTCATGTGCAGCGGATAATTGTACCCTGATTCTTGCTTCACCTTTCGGGACCACCGGGTAATAAAATCCGATAACGTAGATTCCTTCATCCAGCAGCCTTGCTGCAAAATCCTGGGATAATTTAGCATCATACAACATGATTGGTATGATTGCTGATTGAGTGGGTTTAAGGTCAAATCCTGCCTTTTTCATTTCCCGGTAAAAATAATCCGCATTCCAGTGTAATTTATCCTGAAGATCATTGGTCTCGCTCATCATATCAACCATTTTGATACCTGCTGCCACAATAGCGGGAGGTAGTGAATTGGAAAAAAGGTATGGTCTTGAACGTTGCCGGAGCATATCAATGATTTCCATTCGTCCTGTTGTAAAACCACCCACAGCCCCACCGAATGCCTTTCCAAGTGTACCGGTAATAATATCCACCTCCCCCCGGATATTAAATAATTCTGTTATGCCTCTACCTGTCTTCCCTACAACACCTGCGGAATGGCATTCATCAACCATGACAAGTGCATCATATTTTTTCGCCAGGCTAATAATCCCATTCATGGGTGCCACATTGCCATCCATAGAAAACACGGCATCCGTAACAATGATCCTGAAACGCTGTGCTTTTGCCTTCTTTAGCTGCTCTTCAAGATCCGCCAGATCAGCATTGGCAAACCTGTACCGCTGAGCCTTACATAACCTGACGCCATCGATGATGGATGCATGATTCAGTGTATCTGAAATAATTGCGTCCTGGTCTGTTAATAATGGCTCAAATACCCCGCCATTAGCATCAAAACAGGCAGCATATAATATTGTATCATCCGTCCCGAAAAAATCTGCTATCTTTTTTTCCAGTGTTTTGTGAAGATCCTGGGTTCCGCAAATAAATCTGACGGATGACATACCGAATCCGTGTGTGTCCATGGCTTCCCTTGCTGCCTGGATAAGGGCCGGGTGATTGGATAAGCCGAGGTAATTATTGGCACAGAAATTTAATACTACATCACCCGAGTCTATCTTGATTTCTGCACCCTGGGCTGAAATAATAATTCTTTCCCGTTTATATAATCCAGCCTCATCTATGGACCGGAGCTCCTGCTGAAGATGGTCTTTGATTTTTCCGTACATATTAGGTTATAATTTTGATTAATGAGTGTGTACTCACCCCCCCTTTGATTCCCCCTCTCTCACGAGAGAGGGGGTACAGGGGGGTGAGTACTATCTATTTCAACTTCCCCCGTTTTATCTTTTTGCTGATCTCCTCCAGCATGATTTTCGTAATTTTCGGAAGATCGAATTCATACTTGCATCCCCAATCTCTTCTTGAAATGGAATCATCAATACTCTGTGGCCATGAATCTGCAATCTTTTGTCTGAAATCCGGTTTATATGTAATGGCGAAGTCTGGTATATGCTTTCTAATCTCCTTAGTCAGATCTGCCGGGGTTAAACTGATCCCCCCAAGATTGTAACTGCTGTGTACGGTCAATCCCGACCTTTTTGCCTCCATCAGATCAATGGTTGCCTTGATAGCATCCGGCATAAACAGCAATGGAAGGGCTGTATCTTCTGACAGGAAACATTCATATTTTTTCTTTTTAACCGCTTCATAATAGATCTCAACTGCATAATCGGTCGTGCCACCTCCTGCTTCCGTTTTAAAACTGATCAATCCCGGGTACCGGATACTCCTGATATCAAGGTTATACCTTTTATGATAATATTCACACCACCGTTCGCCTGCCAGTTTGCTTACCCCATAAACAGTAGAGGGCTCCATGATAGTTAACTGCGGGGTATTGATTTTTGGTGTGGTCGGACCAAAAACTGCCAGTGAACTGGGCCAGAAGACTTTTTTTACCTCTTCCACCATCCTGGCAACCTCAATGATGTTCATCTCACAAAATGGATGAGCCGCTTATCATCCATCACATCCATCAACTGAAAAGGGCCACCCTCCATAATGTCTTTTGAAGCTTCTTTGATATCTGTGGCAAACACATGATCACTACCATATATTTTTCGGAGCTCCCCGGTCAGCTCTGAACCGATCTGCCCTGCAGCACCTATGATCAGAATATTATCCATAAGAAATAATCGCTTATAAATTTACGAAAATAGGTTATACTGTTTAAGGTAAAAATGATAAATAACATGCCGGACACCGGGTACAGGTATCAGTTATCAGATAATGAATTATAATAACTTCACTATATTTCAGTTTTTAGTTAAAAATCCTCCTTTGAAGAGAGTATTTCTTATTATCCTGTCTGCGATTTATTTCCTGAATAATTTCGCCCAGGACCTGAGCAATATCAGGTCATATGATATCGTGCTTCCAGAAGATTCCGTTATATTCGATACACTGAGTGTTGTGCCGGGTTCTGTTTTTCTCTTTAACAGTGAATTGGTACCGGTCCCCGATTCTATCTATACCATTGATTATCCCAGACCTCTTCTCAGGTACAGCTCTTCCCTTGCGGGAACAAGAGTCAGGATATCTTACAGGGTTTTTCCAGTAGATTTTTCAAAAACATATTCTCATAAAGATCCGGCAATGATCAACCTTCAATCCATGCAGGGTTATGATCCTTTCCGGATCTCGGGAGCAGATCTCAGGTCTGATGAATATTATTCTTACAGCAATATAAACAAACGTGGTAGTATCGCAAGGGGTATCAGTTTTGGTAACACCCAGGATCTGGTGGTCAACTCCACATTTAATCTTCAGCTCTCAGGCAATATAACAGATGATCTCCGAATTGTTGCAGCTATTTCAGATAATAATATTCCTATCCAGCCTGATGGTTCATCTCAGCAAATTCATGAATTTGATAAGGTTTATATTGAAATATTCAACGAACAGCTTAGTCTTGTTGCAGGAGATTTCGATCTTGCCGGATCTCCGGGGTATTTTATGAAATTTTATAAAAAAGGAAAAGGTGCACGTTTTACCGGTAATTTTAACCTGAACCGTGATAAATCCTTGGCCCTCCGCACTACAATAAGTGGTTCAGTTGCTAAAGGAAAGGTTTGCCGGAACTCGTTCAGGGGAAGAGAAGGAAACCAGGGTCCATATAAACTGACCGGTAACAATCATGAACAGTTTATTATCGTTCTTGCCGGAACAGAAAGAGTATATATTGATGGACAGCTGATGATGAGAGGGCTTGAATATGACTACATTATTGATTACAACAATGCTGAAATTACTTTTACGGCAAATCAACTGATTACCAAAGACAAAAGAATAATTGTTGAATTCGAATATTCAGAAAAAAGTTATAGCAGGTTTCTCCTATATAACAGTAATGAATTCCTTACTGATAAAGGGAAATTCTGGATTAATCTTTATTCCGAGCATGATGATAAAAACCAGGCTCATCAGATAGAACTGGATGAAAATGACAGGTTGATGCTTGCAGGCATCGGTGATGATCTTGATAAAGCAATTGTCCGGAGAATCGACAGCGTAGGTTACAATAACTCAGAAGTGCTTTATAAAAAAATTGATACCCTGGTCCTCGGAAATCTGTATGAAAACATATATGTGTATTCCACGCATCCTGACAGTGCCATTTACCGCCTGGGATTCAGCTACGTAGGCGAAGGAAACGGGGATTATCAACCATTTCTGTCTTCAGCAAATGGCAAAGTTTTCGTATGGATCGCCCCGGTAAATGGTCATCCTTCCGGCAGTTATGAGCCTGTTATTCTGCTGATTACGCCCCAAAAAAAACAGGTGTTGTCTGTCGGAGGCAACACAGCAATAACCTCCTCAACATCTGCTTTTTTTGAACTTTCTTTAAGTAATAATGACCTGAATACATTTTCCTCACTGGACAGAGGGGATAATACCGGTTTTGCTATCCGGGGAGGAATAACACAGGACCTCATCATGAAAGATACAAGCAGAACACGGTTAAAAGTATCGGGTAACTACCAGCTCATCAACAGGTATTTTGATCCTATCGAGAGGTTCCGCCCTGTTGAATTTGAACGTGACTGGAACCTGCTGCAAATCCATTCAGGAATAAATGAACACCTTGTGGATCTTAACCTTGATTTTTCCAGAAAAGATTTTATATCCACTTCATTTACATCCGAATATCTTAACCGGCAAAATCTGTATAACGGTCTCCGTAATAATATCAGCGGGATCTTTACAACACATGGATTCAGGGTGAAATTTTCCGGTAGTCAAATGAATTCGAATGATTCCATTAACGCAACCAGTTTCATCAGGCATTTTGCTGAAATATCCAAACAAATCAGTTATATTGTATTTGGTATACGTGAGGAAGCAGAACATAATACCTGGCGTAGTGAAACCAATGACTCCCTGCTGAATAACAGTTTCCGGTATCAGCAATACGAAATATTTCTTACTGTTCCCGATACTGCTAAAAACAAAATCCTGATGAACTACAGGAACAGAAGAGACTGGTTGCCCGGGAATAATATGCTGGGTCTCGCCACCACAGGAAACGATTTTAATATAGGATTGCAACTCAAAAAGAACCTTTCGCACAGAATGAATCTGCTCTTTACCTACCGGACCCTCCAGGTGAATGACACATTACTGACAGATAATCGTACAGATAAGTCTTTGCTTGGCCGTGTGGATCACGCCTTCTCAACAGCAAGTGGAGCAATAAACACATCCACCTTCTATGAGATTGGTTCAGGATTGGAATCAAAAAAAGAATTTACATTTCTGGAAGTGACACCCGGCCAGGGAGTCTATACCTGGACTGATTATAACCGAAATAATGTTAAAGAACTGGACGAATTTGAAATTGCAACATTTCAGGATCAGGCCAGTTATCTCAGGGTATTTACTCCAACAAATAACTTTATGAATGTTTATACAAATCAGTTCAATCAGGTGATTCATCTTGAACCGGCCAGGTTGTGGAAAGAAAAGACAGGATTCAGAACAATCATAGCTTTGTTTTCCAACCAGTTTGCATTCAGGATGGACAGAAAGATGACAACAAAAAACTTTTTAAGAAATATTAATCCTTTCAACACCAATCTTGAAAATCCTGATCTTATTACAATGTCAACTTCTATTCGAAATAACCTTTCATTTAACAAGGCCGGACAAATATTTGGTACCGACTATATATTTCATAAAAATGTAAGCAGGATTCTGTTGGCAAATGGTTTTGATACGCGTACACTCATCTCAAATGGTTTAAGATTCAGACTATCTGTCCATCCGGACCTTATCCTCATAAACCAGTCGGATGCAGGAATGAAATATTTTGAGTCAGAATTTTTCAAATCGAAAGATTTTAATATATCCTTTACAAAGAGTGATTTTTCTCTCGAATACCAGCCAGGCATTTTTTACCGGATTATAGCAAATTATGTATTTTCTGATGAAAAAAATAAAAAGGATGGGGAGCATGCCAGCAAGCATGATCTGGGGATCGAGATCAGGTATAATATTCTTAAAAAAGGTAACGTGACCGGTAAAATTAAATATATCCATGTAGATTACAACCAGGACCCTTATACACCGGTGGCATATGAGATGCTTCAGGGATTACAGCCCGGTCATAATGGTCTCTGGACATTATTGTTTCAGAGATCTCTTTCTGCCGGTGTGGAATTGAATGTGGAATATTCAGGAAGAGTCTTTGAGAATCAAAAAGTTATTCATCTGGGAAGTATCCAGGTGAGGTGGAATTTTTAAGATTCGGGAATATACAACCTCCTCTGTGTTTCTCCCTGCAAGCCGTAGGAGATAACCGCCAAGAAACTGACGGTGGTGAGATAAATCCTCAAGTTAAACCGATGAAGATTCCCGTATTGGAGATTGCCAAACGTATTAATCATTACTGAATATTTTTCGTCCATCCGGCTGGTACTTATACTTTACTTTGACTTCCACATAATCATCAACAGGGCTATCCTTCATCAGTTGGATCTCCTTTATCAGTAATTTTGCATATTTCTTATCAACTGTTTGAACCGTCCAAACCTGGTTAATTTTTATTGAATCAGCAAGAGGTCCAAAACTGGTTGTGGTAACCTCCAAATAGTTATCAAAATATGATTTTGCCTGATCGGCACTGGTGGAAATTTGATAGAGGTGAAAAGCTTCCTGGTTATTTGGACTGGTGAAAGTCACGATAAGATATAAATCGGTGGATATGAAATGTGTTACTACCAGGTCAGGCACACCTTCTGAAGTATAAGGATATGGAATATTTGTTCCTTTCTCAAATGAAAATCCAAGTGTATTATAGGTATCTCCCTGTTTCACAACTTCAGAGGTAAGGATTACTTCTCCCTCATATTCAGGCTTTTTCTCATTTTTATTACATGATGTTAACAGGAAACACAACAGGATGAAGTAAAAATAAAATCTTTTCATAGTCAATTAAAATGCGGCCATCAGCAACTCAATATCCTTTGATGGTATACCAAAATGTATCCCTATAAATTCATTGGTTAGAATGCCATTAAATATATAAACACCATTTCTTACTCCGGCATCTCCTTTCAGAAAAGGTGTGAGACCGCCGGATTCTCCCATTTGCACAAGTAATGGTAAAAACACATTACTGATGGCAATGGATGCCGTTCTGGCAACACGGGATGGTAAATTCGGCACACAATAGTGAATAACGCCATGCTTTATGAAAGAGGGATCCTGCTGGGTTCTGCATTCTGATGTCTCGATGCATCCTCCCTGATCAATGCTGATATCAATAATCACGGCTCCTTTTTTCATTTCCTTTACCATTTCTTCTGTAATCACATAACGGGGTCCCTGCTCAATGAGATACATTGCTCCAATCACTACATCAGCTGATCTGAGTGCCCTGGTCATGACCTGTTTATGAAATACAGATGTATAGAGCCGTTGCCCGATGTCGTTCTGAAGTCGCCTGAGCCGGTGAACCGAGTTATCAAATACTTTTACATGGGCTCCCAGACCCAAGGCAGCCCTGGCAGCAGATTCTGCTGCATTCCCTGCACCCAGTATGATTACCTCAGCAGGGGTAATACCTGGAATTCCACCAAGCATAACCCCTTTCCCTCCTCTTACATTACTCAGATACTCGGCGGCAATCAGTATCGATGTGGTACCTGCAATTGTACTCATAGATCTTACAACAGGATGGCAGTTATGTTCATCCTTGATGTTTTCAAAAGAAATGGCTGTTATTTTTTTATCCATCAATTTCCTGATGAACTCTTCTGTCTGGCTGGTCAGATGCAATGAAGAAATAACGATTTTTTGTTCATTAACCAGCTCAATTTCTTCAAGAGTAAGGGGGGCAATCTTTAAAATAATATCTGACTGAAAGACCTGTATTTTTTCTTCAACAATCATTCCTCCTGATTCACTGTAGTCTGTATTCTGATAATTTGCAGATTTCCCGGCTTCAGATTCAATGATAACCTGGTGTCCATGCTCGATCAATTGCTCAACTGCCTCAGGAGTAAGTGCTACCCGGCTTTCGTTCTTTTGATCTTCTCTGGGGATACCAATCGTTAATTGTTTTCGTGATTTTTTAACTTCAAGCATTTCTTCTTGTGGTAAAAGGGTTGCTTTTCCAAATGTGAAGCGTGTACCGGAGGATTCCTGCTGCGTCATGACAGAATGGGTTTAATTAGGTTGTGGTCTCTCTAAAAATAATATAATTCAGCGACTAAGTCAAATATATCTTTTAAGGAAAAATTACTCATTTACTTCCAGAATCCTTGCCGACGTATCATCAGCCGCCATATGAACATGAATAGTTCCGGATGGTAATATAGCTTCAATCCTGTCGGCCCATTCAATAAAACAGTACTGACCGCTGTAAAAATAATCTTCATAACCAATGTCAAAGGCTTCTGCGAGTTCTTCCAACCTGAAAAAATCAAAATGATAAATACGTCCGCAACAATCGGAATAATATTCATTAATGATTGCAAAAGATGGTGAGCTGACAATCTCATTTACCCCGAGTTCATAGCATAAGGCTTTAATGAATGTTGTCTTGCCCGCTCCAAGTTCGCCATATATGGCAAATATCCTTTTCTGACCATATTGCTTAAGAAATTCTTTCGCAACTTTACGTATCGCAGCTGTAGATTCAATAATAAATCTCGTCATTATAGGCAGGATTGATCACATTGGATTCAGGACAGAAACCGGGATAAGCATTTCTTCCATTGAGATACCGCCATGTTGAAAAGTGTTCCTGTAATAATTAACAAATTGATTATAATTATTTGGATAAACAAAGAAATCATAATTCATGGCGAAAATATATGTTGAACTGACATGTGATTTTGGGAGATGGATCTCGGCTGGTTTTTTAACTTCAAAAACTTCTTCCGGATTATAATTCAAATTTTTCCCCTGTTTGTAACGGATATTTGTTGTGGTTTCCCGGTCACCAATAACTTTTAATGGATTGTTTACCCGGATTGTACCATGATCGGTAGTGATGATCAGTTTAATGCGGTTTAATGCCAGTTCCCTGATAAATTCACGAAGATGTGAATGCTGGAACCATGAAAGTGTAAGAGAGCGGTAAGCAGATTCGTCATAAGCAAGCTCCTTGATCATCTCCATCTCTGTCCTGGCATGAGATAGGATATCTACAAAATTAAAAACCACCACAGACAGGTCAAAGTTCAGAAGGTCTTTGATGTTTTCCACTAATTTTTTACCGGCCCGTGCATTATTAATTTTTTCATACCAGACTTTTAATTTCAGTCCAAACCGTTGGATCTGTTTTTCAAGTAATTGATCTTCAAGTAGGTTCTTACTCCCGGTCTCTGTTTCATCTGTCCACAATTCCGGGAACATATCCTCGATTGCAAGGGGCATAAGCCCTGCAAACATTGCATTCCGGGCATACTGGGTGGATGTTGGTAAAATCGAATAGAAAAGCTCTTCCGACTCAAGCCTGTAGGATTCCTCTATAAGTGGTAATATGGATCGCCATTGATCAAGACGGAGATTATCTATTAGGATAACACACACACGGTCCCCTTTTTCAAGTGCAGGAAAAACCTTTTGGGCAAATACATTCTGTGACATTAATGGTGCTTCCCCGGCCCGTTCATAAAACCATCCGATATAATTTGCCCTGATAAACCTGGAAAATCCGTTATTTGCATCGGCCTTTTGCATTTTTAATATTTCCATCAATCCAGGATCGCTACCGGACCCAATTTCCAGTTCCCAGTAAGTAAGTTTTTTATAGACCTCAACCCAATCGGAATAATTATGTGCAGTATTTATCAGTAAACTGATCCTGGTAAACTCAGCCTGATAAGCGGATGTTGTTTTTTGTGTGATGAGCCTTTTTGTATCAATATTCTTCTTTATCGAAAGTAAAATCTGTTTTGGATTCACAGGTTTTATCAGGTAATCATCAATCTTTGATCCGATGGCTTCATCCATAATATTTTCTTCTTCGCTTTTGGTGATCATAACAACTGGAATAGCAGGATTCAGCGTTTTTATCCGGTTAAGTGTTTCCAGACCACTGATACCCGGCATATTCTCGTCCAGAAACAAGAGATCAACAGTCCTTTCCTGTACAATCCGGATAGCATCTTCTCCATTACTCGCCGTTATGACTTCATAACCTTTTTCTTCAAGGAACAATATATGCGGCATGAGCAGATCAATTTCGTCATCCGTCCATAAAATTGTTATCTTTCTCATTTTGTGTACGGTCACTTTATGAAGTATGATGAATTATCCTTTTTGAGATTGAAATCCCTGATTATTAAAGATAGTTAATTTATTCCCTTTTATAATATTTGTCAAAAAACAAAAGGTATTTACTTGCCACTTTATCCTGTATGAGTTTACGGGAATTTTCAGGTGAGATAACAAACCTTGAAAAATTAGTCCCCTGAACCAATGCCATGATATTTTCGCTGGTTACGATCTGATCATAATAATTCCATGCATTCCCCAGGCTTCTGAGAGATTGAACAAGGATCAACCTGTCATTATCAGCAAGGTTTTCACTTACAACATCAAATGTTCTGGTGGGAAACAGATCAAGATTGAAATTTATAATTTCAAACTTTAGCTGGTTAAGATCAATATCTTTTTTAACAATCAGGCCAAAATAGTATGGTCCTTCAGGATCAAAGGTGTAGATTTCTTCCGCCTCTTTTTTTTCAGTTTCCATTTTGACTACAGGATCGGATCTTTTTATATATGCAAGAATTTCATTGGCTCTTTCTGCAACCTCGTGTGCAGGATAGGTTTTAACCAGTGAATCAAGAGCTTCTGTAAATTGCATGATATCCTGTGTCTGTCCTATGGCAAGCACCTTCAGCAGGGTAAACTGAGGTATCAGTTCATCGTTCTGATATGTCACCAAAGCATAATCTACATCCCTGATAACCTGGTCATAACTGCCATACTGGTACTTTTCATAGGTGTTTTCATAAAATCTGTTAACCTCATTTTCCTTCTCCATTAATTCATTAATATAATCCGGATTTGTCATTAGCCGGGCAGTTTGGCTTTCCGGAAATTCCCTGATAATGGATTCTCTGTAAAAATCAGATAATTCTTTATCATTCAGTTCAGCATATAAATTATATAAATTATAATAGGATGGCAGGGTATATTCACTATCAGGATATCGTTCGAGCAAATCTCTGAAGGTTATGACAGCTTCCAGGTAATCTTTAAGATCATTCAAATATATTGTTCCGGTATAATAAAGTTATTCCCTGATTCTGTCGTGCGATAAAGCCATCATAGAATCGGTTAGTGGAATATCCTGCAGATAGAATTCCCTGGTTTTATTACTCAGAATTGGTTTCTGTATTCCGGATGAATCCGTCACTTCATCATTTTCACCGCCAATGTCACCGAATGACATTTCACTTTTATTCTTTCTTCTCCAATTATCTTCAAGTTTCCTGTTTCCCCATTTCATTCTGAATTCCGGTTGGCCGAATGATTTGGCAGCTTCATTGTAAAAATACCATTTCCCACCTGCTTCACTTGCCTGGTAACCCGATCGAGCGGACTCGCTTAACAGCATCCTGTTGAATTGAGCATCCTGTAATTCTTGCATATCCATCTGTTGGGCCATTTGTTCCTCACGCCTTACTCTGGCAATGATACTGTCAATGATAACCAGCCTTTGCGAGTCAGGCAGGATTTTGTTTTCTGTTGTATATTGGATACACTGCTGGCTGATGATAGTTTGTAGTATTCAATGGCCTCTTCGATATTTCCTTCCCTGTAAAAAATATTTCCCAGGGCATAGTAAATCTGGTCTTTATATTCTTTGTTTTTCTCATCTTTCAGCATTTTATTCAGCTCCGATTTTATTTCACGACTTTTTGCTGCTCCCTCTACGAAAACACTCGCTCTGTTAATACGGGCATTAAAGCTCATTTCATAAGGAGGATTCATTTTAATAACCTGCCCATAATATTTGGAAGCATCCTCCATATTGCCCACCTGTTGGTTCAACTGCCCGAGAATAAAAGCATATCGTATCCTGGTTTCTTTTTTCCTGACTAGATCCAGAGCATTTGCGAGAGGATTAATGGCAGATTCATAATCTTCCTGCTTCATATATAGATCCGCTATGGTAGCATAAAGATCTGCATGCAGCTTTGCGGGAAATTTCTCGCTGGTAGTAAGCTGATTCAGTATTTTTTCCGATTCTTTATATTCCCCTATCTCATTATATGCACGAGCTAACCACATCTGTGTCTCATAAATAATATCCTCATAATAATACTCGGTGATGATAAATTTAAAGGTTTCTATTGCCAGATGATATTCGTGCCTGAAGAGGTATGCTTTACCCATGATCAGGTAATTTTCATCGACCCATTTGTTAAATTCATTCCGGGCATAAAAGGTTTTCTGTTTTTCCGTTTGTGGCCCGTTTTTATATTCCGGTTTTGCAGTTATTGAATGGAGCGTAATAACCTTGCTGGATTTTTGAATAGCCCTGTCCATTTCAGGGGCAATACTCTGTGCAATACCCTCATCATCATATGTGAACAAGGGAAGTATCTGGGTATAATCATCTACATAAGCTTCGCGTGCCCTTCTGAGACCTTTCTTATAGCTCTCTGTGCCATTAAAAAAGATATTATAATGGGAGGTCAGGTTATGAAATGAACGTGTTACAAGCGTGTTCTTCTCTGTCGAACATCCTGTAATGATGCCGAAAAGAAAAATTATGGCAAAAAGATATGTCGGTATTTTACGGAACAAGATTCAAATCAGACAATACAATTCATTAAACTGTTTTTCCAACAACATATTTTGTTGATTCTGAAATTATTTTTTAATGAATCCTGTTCAGTAGATCGAGCAAATTCAATTCACTGCAACAAGATCCTTGATCTCAGGAATTTCTTTGCGGATTGCCTGCTCAACACCTGCTTTCAATGTCTGATAACTGAAAGGACACCCATCACAGGCCCCGTGCAATTTGACCTTTACCACCAGGTCATCCGTCACTTCCTCCAACGAAATGTTGCCGCCATCAGCTTCCAGGTAAGGCCGTAATTTATTCAGGGCTTCATTGATCCTGTTTACCAGTTTTGCTTTTTCTTCTTCTTTCATAATAAATAATATAGATGATTTATTTAATATTATTGACTATTTCTTTATCTCAACAATTTTTGTAGGAGGCAGGTTTTTATTACGTTCATTAATTTCTACTATTAATCTGTTTGCCAATTGCATAAACGCTTTCCCAACAATAGATTCCTGTTTAAGTACGGATGGGTTACCGGAATCACTGTCTTCACATATACTCTGTACAAGAGGTATCTGTCCCAGCAAAGGAATGTTTAATCTGCCAGCCAGTTCCATACACCCATCTTTACCAAAAATAAAATATTTATTATTGGGTAACTCAGCAGGAGTGAACCACGACATGTTTTCAATCAATCCAAGAACAGGTACGTTTATCTGTTGACTCCTGAACATATTTACACCTTTAATAGCATCTGCTATGGCTACTTTCTGTGGTGTTGAGACAATTACAGCACCAGTAATTGGTATCTCCTGAACCATTGTGAGATGGATATCACTGGTCCCGGGAGGAAGATCAATAAAAAGGTAGTCCAGTTCATCCCAATCGGTCTGGTCGATAAATTGCCTCAGTGCATTGGAAGCCATCGGTCCCCGCCAGATCACAGGATCATTTGGATCAACAAAAAAACCTATTGAAAGCATTTTTACGCCATATGAGTCAACCGGAACAATATAATCTTTATTATCACGATTTACCACCGAAGGCCGTCTGTTTTCAGCACCCAACATTTTTGGTATGGAAGGGCCGAAGATGTCTGCATCAATAAGGCCGGTTCGTGTACCCTTCAGTGCAAAAGCAACAGCCAGATTTGCTGCAACAGTTGATTTACCTACCCCTCCTTTACCTGAAGCGATGGCAATGATATTTTTTACCCCGGGTAAAATTTCTTCTTTTTCAATCATTTGAAATGCTTTAACATGTATATCAACCTTTGCCTGTTTACTGATATATGCTTTTATCGCTTTTGTTGCTGCTTTGCGAATAGGTGATATAAACGGATCATTGGAACGCTGAAAAACCAGATTGAAGCTTATTTTGTCATCCTGTACAACCAGGTCACTGACCATGTTCAAAGCAACTATATCCTGCTTTTTTTCAGGATGTTTGACCCTTTTCAGGACCTTCAAAACTTGTTCTGGTGTAATACTCATGTAATCAATAAAAACATAATAAAGGAAAGCACAAATATATAACTATTCTTCCAGAAAATCCGGGAAAGGATTAACCTTGAAAATATTATTAACGCTTGTGTCAGCAGGCTTATGACTGATCTCTTTAATATTTACAAAGAACAGAACCATGGAACCGCTCAGGGCAAAATCATCTACAGCTCATGTTTTCATTCCAATTCTTCTGAAGGATCCCAGAAAGCCTGTTTGAAATTTAAAACCCGGTCATCAATAATCTGGATCCCTTCGCTTTCTAATAGCTCCTGCATAACTCTCGAACCTCCAAAATGATGTTTGCCTGTTAGCAACCCGTTCCTGTTAACTACTCTGTGTGCCGGTATATGATCCTCCAGGAAATGTGATTGGTTCAGTGCCCAGCCTACCATACGGGCTGAACGGGCAGTCCCTAAATATTTTGCAATAGCACCATATGTGGTAACCCTTCCGGAAGGGACCATCCTGGTAACCTGGTAGACCAGGCTGAAAAAACCATCCTCTTCATGCATTTCCCGGTTCTTTGATATCTTTCTCATGGTCCAGCTTAAAAGCAAGGTAATAAATTTTTAATCCCTCTTCCAGGAATTGTTTCTCATAAAATGTTTGAATATCCCTGACAGGTCCGGTTATATTTGAAGCATACAGATCATCTGTGGAATATATTAATTCCATTTTATTATACTGAATAAGACTCCTTGTATAATCATACAGGTTCCTGTTGTCTGTCTTCAGATGTATTATTCCCTGGTCAATGAGAAATTGCTGATAAAGTCTCAGAAATCTTGCGCCGGTAAGACGTTTCTTATTTCTTCTTTTCTTCACCTGGGGATCAGGAAAAGCTAACCATATTTCCCTGATTTCATCCCTGTCAAAAAGGGAATTGATAAACTCAATACGTGTCCTGACAAAAGCTATATTATCAATTTGTTTTTCCCTGGCATATTTTGCACCGGTCCATATTCTGGCCCCCTTGATATCCACACCAATGAAGTTCATCCCCGGATTATTTTCCGCCATCCCTGTCGTATATTCACCCTTCCCGCATCCCAGTTCAAGCACAATTGGTTTTCCATTCCTGAAATATAATTCATCCCATTTCCCTTTCAGGTAGTATGGCTGATTGAAAACCTCCTTAAAACCTGGTTTTACAACATTTTCAAATGTTCCTATCTCTGCAAACTTAATTAACTTCGCTCTGCCCACAATTGAATAGTTTAAGCCAGAAAAAGTTATCTCGATTTTTCTATCCTCAAACCCGCATCAAGGATGAAAGGAAGCTTTTCTATTCTCATAGCCTGCTCATATTCAAATACATACATTCCTTTCTGTGCAAAACGAACATTCTGTTTGTATAATTTCTGCAGATCCCATATATCACCAAGGCCTTTTCCAAGCCATTTACCTCGTTCGTCCGCAAGTATGATCTCCACAGTATCTTTTACTGAATGCCCTGAAGGTGCTGTAGTGGTAATAAATAAATAAAGATTGCTGACCGGATAAAGACCGGTATTGCGGATATTAATATACAGGTTATGAGGAGAAATGGTGTCCTGAATAATTACCTCAAAACGTATTGGATTATTCCTTTCCCAGATACCATCAGGGATCCTGATATTTTTTTCATACACACGGTCAGGATCACACGAATGGAATACGATTGTAAAAAGTATTATATGAATGAAATGATAAAAAATCCTCATATTCTATTACTGGCATTAGTCCTATTTCCCGTTTTTTACGGATTTTTGTTTCAGATTCAGAAAATACCTATTTGGATTTGCCTTATCCCGTAGTAGAAATTTCTGATTCTTTTTTCCCATTAAAAAGAATCAGATCAGGTACCTTCTTACCCTGCCTGTTGATTTCAATGATCTCTGCTACCCTTTCAACTGGCACAGGGATCAACTTACTAATAGCTTCTTCATCTTGTTCAAACCCATACCACATAATTCTTCTGTATATATCAGTTTTATGATAATACGCCGGTCCTTTTTCAGTTTCCAGGATGATATTTTTATCTGGGAAATCCTTTTGAGCATCAACATAGCAGTGAACTTCATAATTCAGACAACATTTAAGTTTCCCACACTGGCCTGCAAGCTTCTGAGGATTAAGGGAGATTTCCTGGTAACGTGCTGCACTTGTTGTAACAGAAACAAAGTTTGTGATCCAACTCGCACAACAGAGTTCTCTTCCACAGGAACCTATACCACCTATCCTTCCCGCTTCCTGTCTTGCCCCTATCTGTTTCATCTCAATCCTGATTTTGAACTCATCTGCAAGCACCTTGATCAATTCTCTGAAGTCGACACGCTCATCGGCGATATAATAAAAAATTGCTTTGGTTTTATCTCCCTGGTATTCCACATCTCCAATCTTCATATCAAGTTTTAGTTTTTCAGCAATTTTCCTCGATTTAATCATAGTCTCATGCTCCAGTGATATCGTTTCCTTCCATTTTTCAATATCTCCAAGTTTAGCTTTCCGGTATATCTTTTTGTGATCTTCAGAATCAGCCGGGATATTATACTTTACTAACTGTCTTAGTACAAGTTCCCCTGTCAGCGATACAATACCTATATCATGCCCCGGTGAAGCTTCAACAGCTACAATATCCCCCTTTCTCAAACGAATCTCATTTACATTTCTGAAAAATCCTTTCCTGGTATTCTTGAACCTTACTTCAACCAGATCGATATAATCTGTATTCTGGGGGATATTCCCCAACCAGTCAAATGTATCAAGCTTGGAACATCCTCCAGGCTGAATACAGTATTGATCAGGTATCATACCTCTGGCATCACATTCACCACCTTCCCTGTATCCCATTATTCTGAATAATTAATTGTCCAACACAAAATTAAGAAATTAACTCTAAAGAATCAGTTACTCTTTTTTCTGTATCCTGAAAAATAAAAATCGAAATATGCCTGCTTGTCATACGGATAGACTGTTTTGTACTCTCCGGCATCATGAATGAGCAGGTGTGTCATAACCAACTTTCATTTTTTTTTAACACTTAAAAGAGTTCTCGTTAATATCCCCACAGGCAAGAGGCACATCTTTCCTCCCTTTTCACCTTCTTATTCTTACACCATTACACACCAGCTGAAAGACTGAAAACCGGGAATTAATTTTTTCGGATTTGTTTCATAAGCTTCAGGGCAAGATCCAGGAAAACGATCCTGGGATAAGCATTGGCTTCGATATGCAGACAGGCTTTATTTAACTCTTCTGTAATTTCAGCAGCATTATGATGGTTTAAAAAAGTTGAAAATTTTTCTGAAAATTCCATTTCATCATCCGATAACCTCACCAGATCCCTGTTATTCATGTTCAACAAATAATTGCCCCGGATTAATCTCAATCCATTCAGCAGGAAATTTTTCTGCTTTTCCCGACCTATAGCAGAAACTTCTTCCACCCAACTGAATATTCCCTGCATATTCTTGCTGTATGCCAGTCTCATTAATGAAACAAAACGGTCAAAATTGTTTTTTGTCTCTTCACTTCTTTCAACATATTCAATTGCCCTTGCAAGGTTTCCATCTGCCAGCCTGGATGCTTTCCTCAGCTCTTCATCAGGGTGATCATATTTTTCTTTCAATGCAAGGTATAGCGATTCTTCATCGATTCCCGGAACTTTCAAAATTTGTGTCCTGGATAATATTGTTGGTAAAAAATGTTCCGTACTCTCTGATATAAGAAGAAAAACAGTATTTCTATATGGTTCCTCCAGAATTTTCAGTAATTTATTTGCAGCAGGTGGATGCATCCTTTCAGGCATCCAAATAACCATTATTTTATATTCCGACTCAAATGTTTTTAAACTTAACTTCCTGATGATTTCATTGCTTTCCTTTACACTTATGATCCCCTGTTTGTTCTCCACACCAATACTTTCGTACCATTCAAAAAGTGTCAGGTAAGGATTCTCTGTAACAACCATTCTCCATTCATTAATAAAGTCATCACTGACTGGATCTTTTGTGATTTCCTTTGTTGTTGTCACCGGGAATACAAAATGGAGGTCAGGATGAATCAATTTTGAATATTTCATGCATGAAAGACATTTTCCGCATGAATCATTCTCTTTCCGGTCCAGACATGAGATGTATTGAGCATATGCCAGTACCAGTGCAAGGTTCCCCGATCCCTCCGGTCCAAGGAAAAGCTGTGCATGACTGATGCGATTATCTTTCACAGTCCTTATCAGTTTCTCTTTGATCTCCTTATGCCCGATAACTTCTTTGAATAGCATATTAATATCTGAAACTGGAATCATTTCCCCCGGTTATCAACCGGGGTTACTCGTATCACCCAGGCGAATATATTTGCCGGTTGACAACCGGCAAAACTATTCTTTTAATAACTTAAAACCCATTCGTGCCAGCTATTTTTTTCTTCTAACTTATATCATACCGTATTCACTGAGATGATCTACGAAAACAGATACCCATGCATTCTTGTGCAGCTTTCATCTTCTTTTTAATAACCGGGATCCTTAACAATGCACTTAATAAACTGGACCAGGTACCCTGAAACCTGAAACTTTTTTATTTACAAAAGAACAAAAGTAAATTTAAAATACTTTATATAACTTTGGTGAACTTTAAACAAACAATACCAGATAAAAATGCATACAATTGATAATTACGACTTTAACGGCAAGAAAGTTATTATGAGAGTGGATTTCAATGTCCCTCTGAATGATAAATTCGAGGTAACTGATGACACACGTATCAGGGCAGCTATTCCTTCTATAAACAGGATTCTGGAAAAAGGTGGTGCCACAATTCTGATGTCACACCTTGGAAGGCCTAAAGAAGGGCCTGAAAATAAATATTCCCTCAACCATGTTGTTCCCAGGTTTTCTGTACTCCTGGGCAAACCCGTAAAATTTGCCGATGATTGTATTGGTGAGAAAACACTTGAGATAAAGAAAAGCCTGAAGCCTGGAGAAGTTCTTCTGCTTGAGAACCTGAGATTTCATAAAGAAGAAGAAAAAGGTGATGAAAGATTTTCAGAAAAACTTGCAGAAGGTGCTGATGTTTATGTGAATGATGCATTTGGTACAGCCCACCGGGCGCATGCTTCCACAACCATCGTAGCTAAATTCTTTCCGAATGACAGCATGTTCGGCTATCTGATTAAGAGCGAGCTTGAAAGCATGGATAAAGTTCTTCACCAATCTGAAAAGCCATTTACTGCTGTAATGGGGGGTGCCAAGGTCTCTGATAAGATCCTGATCATCGAAAACCTTCTCGAAAAAGTAGATAACCTGATTATTGGAGGGGGCATGACCTATACATTCATCAGGGCACAGGGCGGTAAAACAGGAATATCAATCTGTGAAGAAGACAAACTTGATCTTGCCCTTAATCTTATCAATAAGGCTAAAACAAAAGGAGTTAAACTCCTCCTCCCGGTAGATAATGTTGCGGCTGATCAATTTGATAATAACGCCACAACCCGGGTAACAAAATCTGATGAGATCCCCGAGGGCTGGATGGGGCTTGATATCGGTCCCGAGACAATCAAACTATTCTCAGGTATTATTGAACAATCCAAAACCATTCTCTGGAATGGCCCCATGGGTGTTTTTGAAATGGAGAATTTTCAGAATGGTACTGTAAGCATCGCAAAAGCTATTGCAAGAGTTACCACAGAAGGAGCATTCAGCCTTGTTGGAGGAGGCGATTCAGTCGCCGCCGTTAATAAGTATGATCTTTCTGATAAAGTTAGCTATGTTTCCACAGGTGGAGGTGCCATGCTTGAATATATGGAAGGAAAAGAATTGCCGGGAATTAAGGCAATACGAGGATAAAGAATGCCATATATAAGTGAAGGCTGTCCGGTATATCTGTGGCAGCCTTTTTTGTTGTTAACTTTGTAAGAGCATGGTACAGGGAGCAAAGAGCAGAGAGTATAAAGTAAGGCGAATGAGTTATGGAGTATGGTAAATTCAATAAGGGATAAAAAGAAAAGACGAGAGAAGTAACCTCAGGCTTTAGCCTGAGGATTAAATAGTTAGTTAAATGATATTATCCTGGTCTTCAATCCGGGGATATAACCAGATAAGGAAAGTTCAATAAGCTATGGATAAATCAATAAAGTCCAAGATCTTTATTGTAAAAAATGCTGAGGAATTTGGTTCCCTTGCCCTGGATATATTCAGGTATCAGGCTGAGCATAATCTGACTTACCGTAAATTTCTCGAACAGCTTGGGACAGATCCCGGAAGTATTGATAATATCAAAAGAATCCCATTCCTTCCGGTTGAATCATTTAAAAACCATAAGGTTATTACCGGTGAAGAAAAGATCGGTATTACCTTTAAAAGTAGCGGAACTGCTTCAGGTGACAGAAGCATACACTATGTCTCAGATCCGGATCTGTACATTGAAAGTTTTTCCCGGTGTTTCAGATTGTATTATGGTGATCCTGCAAATTATTGCATCCTTGCTCTTCTGCCGTCCTACCTTGAGCGCAGGGAATCATCCCTGGTATTCATGGCCAAATACCTGATCGAGCAAACCAATCATCCCGACAGTGGTTTTTATCTTCATAACCTGGATGACCTGACTGAAAAGCTTGTGAAGCTTGAAAAGAAGAAACAAAAAACCATCCTTCTTGGCGTCAGTTTTGCATTACTCGACCTGGCTGAAAAATATTCATTGCCGCTCAACTACACGATCATCATTGAAACAGGAGGCATGAAGGGTCAGCGCGAAGAAATAATACGAGAAGAGCTTCATGATATCCTGAAAAAAGCTTTTCGGGTGAAGGAAATCCATTCAGAATATGGAATGACTGAATTACTCAGCCAGGCCTGGTCTGAAAGAGATGGTATATTCCATACACCTCCCTGGATGCAAATCCTGATCAGGGATATCTATGATCCGTTCAATTATATTCCGGATGGCAAATCAGGTGGTATCAATATTATTGACCTGGCAAATATTCATTCCTGCTCATTCATTGCCACACAGGACATCGGGAAATTACATCCAGGTGGAAGTTTTGAAGTATTGGGAAGGTTTGATAACAGCGATGTCCGAGGGTGTAACCTGATGGTGGATTGATTGTCACTCACCGGGTGACTGACAGTCACCCGGTGAGTGATCCTGAGGTCACCAGAGTATGCTACTTCCCCACAACTGGCTGACTTTCCTGAAGTAACCTGTAGCAATCCTAACAACATAAATTCAGTCTGAATCTGTATGTTCTTACTCCTTTATGTCAAAAAACCGGATTTATCGTACCTGGTTGGATATCTTTTTCAGGATTCATGCAATAAGCTGCTTAATCAGAAATCATTATAAATTAAGCTTTTCCTTAATATCTTCCGGTAAGGCATCCTTATGAACCATAACAGCAATCGTATGAAGTCTGGCATACGGTACCGACATGTAAAGCTTTCCCCCCATATTATTGCTTTCTGTACCCCAGGAATTCTTTGTTAAATAAAACCTCTGCCCATTCTGTGCTGTTGCCGTTCCAACAAGATGCATCAGGTGATCATCTGTGGTGCTGTAATTTGTAAAACTTTCCTGCCTAAGTTCCTGTGTAATTATTTTCTCCTTTACGGCATACTGAGAGGCAGGTACATCTTCCATGCTGATTGTCATATCAGGCACAACTGCCACGCCGTTGGAATGTGAAAATCCTTTCTCCGACACATCTCCATCCCAACAAACAGTATAACCATTGTCCAGGGCATGGTCAATAACCTGAATTAATTCATCCAGCGGAAGGTTATAATATTTGTCGAACGACCAGTTATCCGGAACTTCCAGTATAAAAGTGGAATAAAAAGGGGCATGCGTATATGAAGTGAGTTCTAGATAATCATCTGGATCAAGTACTGTAGATATAGCGAATTCAGAAGGCGTATAGGCTCTCCCTTTGTAATTAAAGGAAATTACTTCATCTCCCAGGTAGACATCCAGGATAGCATCATAAGCCTTTTCCCATACCGGACTGAGAACCTGATTTTTTAACAATCCGTCAAGAAATCCTTTCAGCACCGATGAAAGTTCACTATGATTATGTATATCACTTCCATAGTTCAATCCCTGGTAGACCTCCTGAGGTACAACTCCATACAGTCTAACTGCGTTCATAACATCATGTGCTTGTCCACCCTGACTGAAATTTGCATTCCCGTGAAACCTGATGTAATTCTCAGCTTTTTTGATATAGGCATGCCGTACAAAAAACATCTCCGCCAGGTCCAAAGGTTCCTTGCCCATACGGATCAGTTCAGATTCAATGAATGATGTGGTGGCAAAACTCCAGCAGGTACCTGTTCTTTGCTGATTTTTTACGGATGTGTTTTTGATCTCTTTTACCTTTGTGAATTTATAACCAGAAAGATCCTGTGCAGAAACACTTATAAGAAAGGCAAAAAGAATGAATGAAACGGATAAAATGTATCGCTGAAATAATTTCATAATGTGATAAAGTTTAGATGCATAAAAATAAATAATATAATACTCTTTGCAATAAGAATAATAATTATGCTTTGGTTTTGAATTAACATCAACTTACAATCATCCAACTTTCCCCAATGGCCCCTTCAGGAGCTATATTTTAATTAACACACCCCACACCCATTACTCCCACCTGGCCCCTTTAGGGGCCACATTTCAATTACCGGGAACCATTCAATTCTTTGCCACTCCCCCTGACACAATGAACTTCATTGCTTCAGCAGAAGGAATATCTACGGGCCTGACCAGCTCCCTGGGAACAATAAACAATTCCCCTGAAAAATTATAGCTGTGCGGGAAATACACGGCAACTTTCTCTTTGATATCCAAATCACTCAGGTCCTCCTGTGTCATGAAACCCATCTTTTCAAGATTGGAAATGGTATTCACAATTACCAGCACAGGCTGGTCAAATTTTTTCTCTTTCCCGACAAAGGCCGAAAGCAGGTCCCGTATCGAAGAATAAATCACTTTAATCAATGGTGCCCTATCTATTAACCTCTGAATAAGCCTTTTAAATGGTCGTGCAATGATTGTCTGACCAATCAGGCCCAGCAGTGTAATGATTACAAAAAGTACAACAATACCCAATCCCGGTATATTGACATCCAGAATTTTATCTATCTGGCCCCTGATGAATCCATCAATGACCGTAAAAAGAAAATAAATTACATAAATTGTAATTCCTAAAGGAGCAATGTAAATCAGTCCCTGGAAAAAATAGGATAATATTTTTTTCATGACATTTTTTTTTATTTCCGGTTAATTGAATACAATCATATTTTAATTCACACAGGATAACATTCTGTTCAGAAAATTAATCCTCAAGAAACATAGAAATACTGAAATATCAAAAGTCACTAATCACATGTTTGAAAGTATGTTCTTCATGCCTGCAGACAGCTGATTTACAACGAGTTCGTATGAATGATCGATCCATTCCAGAAGCAAACGGTCATAGACACTGCCATCAATCTGAACAGTATTCCAGTGTTTTTTGTTGAAGTGGTATGCAGGAGTTACTTCAGGATATTGCTCTCTAAGTTCTATGGCAAGTTCCGGATCACATTTCAGACTTATTCCCCTGCTATCTTCCGATAGGTCGAGAAGAGCAAACATTTTCCCGGCCACTTTAAATACAAGAGCTGTATCGTTGAACGGGAAACTTTCTGTTACTCCTGGTTTGGAAAGACAATATTCTCGGATTATTTCGATGTTCATTTGATATTTTTTGGATGATACAAATATAACAGATTCCATATTATCCCACAGTATCAGGTTGTTGTTCTGAACCTAATACATGAGATCATAATCATACCCGGAACATTCTTTTAAATAGAATACCCCGATTAATTTCAATCAATTTTTCTCCTGATAAGTGCAATAAAACACTTTTTATAACTGTGAATCTGCATAGGTAGGAAGGGTATATTTGGGAAAAGGGGGTGAAACACACACGTTTTTCACATCGTTCTGATTATCTAATGTTTCAGGAACTTGCGGGTAACTATTTGATTATCATCTGTTACCCTTACAACATAAATCCCACTTTCCAGGAAAGAGACATCTACAGAAGAACTGTCCGTCATGATTTGATTTTGCATCAGGAATCTGCCTGGTGTCATGTCTGGTTTATTGCTTAACATGACACCAGGTATGAGATGATATCATTCCACCAAAACTTTCTCTATACTGAATTCCTTTCCGTAATTAACCCTAATAAAATAAACACCTTGTGGCAATTCTGAAACAGAAATGGTTGTTTTGCCTGATACATTGGAAATCCCGGTCATTTCCCTACCCAGGATATCGAACAGGCTGATATCACCGGTAGCAGGCAATTCGACCGTAATATAATCTTCGGCGGGATTGGGATAAAACCGGAAATCAGGGATCTTCTCTATAATTGGTATAGCAGTCGGTAAGGGTAATACCCAGATGATTTGAATCTGGTCCACAACATTTCCGTTTCCATCATCCAACCTCAAGGTTCTGATTATATAACCGGCTGTATCACAACCTGTCAAATTTGTATCATTATCATTAAGGATAAATCCTTCTATTCCAGTGGCACAATTATCCCACTCATTTAGCGCATCTCCCGTAATGAATGGGTCAATATCATAAGAGCAATCAGAACTTCTGTAGACTGTATCAGTTGGCGGTACTATGAATTGAGGATCCTCATCATCCAGCACCGTCACCTCAAGACTGTCTTTTGATATGATCGATGAACCATTCTTGAGCGTGTAGACTATCTTCGTTACCCCATGATTGAAGGTCCACGTATACACCTGGCCTGGCCAGAAGTAGTTCGTGGCTCCACTCATCTCCCACACAAGCGTGCTGCCGGGGCAGTTGTCGTTGAATATTGCATCGGCAATGGCTATTTCAACGGTACAATCACCTGTACCGTCATCACTCGTGTTCGCAGTTACATCTGTCGTCGCAGTGACAGCGGAGATTATATTAAGGGATGAATAACCCCGGTCAAGCCTGCCTTCGGAAGCAATTCCATAGATCCAGCAGGATCCCGATATTTCCATTTGCAGCGTAATCTTCTGTCCGGCGGTACCTGACTCCTGTTGGATCGTTGCTGCTTCTATAGTTGCTTTTTCTGCCTGGATCCCGGACGGTGTAATATAAATGTCCCCATCTTCATAAAAAAGTATCTCAAATGACTCGCAGGGCAATACCGTATCATTTTGTGCCCTGGCAACCGGAAAATCAAATGCAATCATTTCTGGAATATCCAAAAAATAAGAAGCTGTTGTACCTCCTAAGAGATATACCATACTATCATGGATTACCGAGGCTGGGTGCCACATTTTAATCAAGGGAAGGTCTTCTGCAGCTGCACATTGCCAACTATCCGTAGCAGGTTCGTAAATATCTACTGAATTATTATAAGATGAAACATTTTTCGCTCCGCTCAATATCCAGATCCTGTCATTAAACCGAACGCTGGTATTCATGGCTCTATAAGAAGGTGCCGGATTATTTAGTTCCCAGGTATCAGAAGACGGATCATAGACTTCAACAACCTTAGTTAACTGATTGGTAGAAGCATTCATCCCACCAAATGCATAAATCTTATTATTCATCACATTTACTGTAAAATGCGACCTTGCAACATTCATTTCAGCCAGTGTATCCCAACTTTCTGTTTCCGGATCGTATCTTAACACCTGCTTTGAAGGATTCCAGGCAGTTGATCCGGCTTCTAAACCGCCGAAAAGATAGATTTTGTTGTCATACATACATCCGGCAGCATAGGATGTGCCCCACGGCATATTTGTTACCGTGGACCATGTATCTGCTTCAGTATCGTAAATAAACATATTTGAAATGTTTGGGGAACTAAAATTATTTCTACCCCCAAACAGATAGATCTTCCCGTTCACCGGGCAGGCATAAGCTCCCACTCTCGGTCCTGACATACTTTGACAGGTATCCCAAACAGAATTTTCAGGATCGAACCTTGTGACCAGATTAAAAAAAGTTTTTTGTCCATTATATTCATGTGACATCCCTCCAATCGCATAAATCTTACCATTCACTACGCAACTTGCTATATCATGCCTGGGTGTGGGCATATTAGTGACCACTCTCCAGTTTTCTCCCTGAGCAGATATTGCTTGTGATGTAAACACTGCTATACTGAAGAAGAAAAAGACATGCCGGAACATTGTGATAATGAACTTGAGTTCAAATTCTTTTGTTTTCATATCTATAAATTTTAATTTATGCTTGAAAATTCTACAATATCATCGCTTATTTAAAGTTTTTGATATTTACTTCAAATCCATTTAAACACACCGTCGCTGTTCCTTTTAATTTAGATGTACAGATCACAGCTTTAAAACTTATTATCTTTCTTTGACACTTAATAAATTATGATCTACCACATATTCCAGAGGTCTATAATATCCCCAAAATGAATCTGGTTGTTTTTTGACCGGTACTTCTCTGAAAATATCCCGTTTTCAAGTACATCATCATTAATATGAACCAAAGCAGGTTCAGCCACAAACACGGTGTGGTCACCCGTTATATACTCATCTGTAACCTTACATTCTATATTCAGGTAACACTCCTTTATTAGATTCACTTTGATCATTTTTGATTCCATGGCTGTAAGTCCTGTTTCTGCATACTTATCCACCTGGTTGCTATGTACGGTTCCTATTTTACCAACCGCTTCAATCAATTCCTTCGTAGGTATATTTAAACCAAATTCTGCTGTATCTTCAATGAGTTTATAAGATGCGCGATAATTCTCACTTTCTGATCCTTCTTTACCATTTCCAACCGAAATGGTTAGCAGCAAAGGTATATGAGAGGTTGGGGTCATCCAGCTCGCTGTCAATATGCCGTGTACTTTTTTCTGAGCATCGCATGAGGTTATCAATACTACCTGACCATTTCCCAGTAAGAAGGATAATTTTATTGCATTTTCCGGATTTTGAATATCAAACTCTAGTTTGCCCATTTTTTATTATTTGGTTTGCATCCTGGCAGAGTCCTAAAGCACAACAAAATGAGAAAATGAGTATAATTACAATCCGAAAACATTTTTTTCATTTTATCCTGGAGTTCCTGCATATTTTTAAAGGCCTGTTTTGTTTCTTCGCTTAATATTCTTTCTTCATGAGACCATTTGGTCCGCTTCATAATAATTTTTGTATTAGTAAATGAATAAAAGTCAATAAAAATCTTCATTGTAAAATTCCGAATTCCAATGGTGCAGGACATAATGATTATGTTGAAATGGTTTTAAATTTTGTCAGATGGATTTCACTTATGTTGCAGGAAAAAGATAAGAGCACCGATAAGGTCAACCGGTGACACTTTTATAAATATTCAGATATGATAGTAAAAAGAGGGAATTTTATGATTTTCTTTTAAAAATATCAGGGCAATTATTTTAGTCTATATCCACATTCAGTGCATATTTCACAGCCTCATCAAAACTCATGGACCGTCCTTCTTCCTCGTATTTATATGTTAATTCCTCACCGAGTTTTTCCCTGGTTCCAATAATGTGCTGATTCACTAATTCCTTCCAAAAAACAGCTGGAACCTCTTCAGGCACAATAAATCCATTGGATATTGCAGTCTTGGTAACAGCAGCATTAATACGAAGAGCTTTTGAATAACGTCCCTGTCCGGCAACAGACATGGCTATGCCAAACATCTCAACACAAGAAAAAGAAGTGTCATTGTACATGAGTGTAGTTGAAAGACCCTTTCCGTATTCTTTTTCTGATTCATAGAATTTACCTTCGATCAGTGCACAATCTCCAAGAAAGTGATGGGATGCCAGAATACCATACATGTTCTTAAGTTTTTCAGCCAATCCGGATAATTTCCTGGCCATAAGTCTGGCTTCGGCAGTTTTTTTTAAATCTACCAATCCTTGACATACAGCCAGCATACAATACAGTTCAACACCTGGATCATTCAATTCATTAGCAAGAGAATAAGCTAATCTCGCGTATTCTAAGCCTGGGGCATCCTCTCCCATCGAACAAAGTAATTCTGCGATTTTAGCCAGCACATATGCTTCTTCTTTTTTATCCTCAAGTACTCGCCAGATGGATAAGCCCTGCTTTAAGAGGGAAAGTGCTCTCTGTTGATCAGGACAGGTTGTCAATAGGTTGCCATAGCCAGTTACCAGTCTGGCCAATGTCTCTTTGTTAGTAATATTGGATGCTATCACTTTTTCCAGAATTTCAATAGCAGTTGAATAATGATTACTTCTTGCCCAAAACCATGAAAGTGATCCGGCTAACCGGTTAAAACCATCCGTATCATATTGATCTGACCAACGAAGTGCAGCCAGCATGTTGTCATGTTCAATCTCGAGCAATTCCAGCCACTTACTCTGGGACGACATTCTTTCTTTAAATGACAGATCAACAATCCTTGTAAAATATTCCAGATGTCTTCTGCTTATCTCATCCTTCTCCTTATATTCAGAAAGTAAGTTCATTCCGTATTGACGGAGAGTCTCCAGCAAATTATACCTCATTTTACGATTCTCAGTATAAAACGTCTGGACCAGGCAGGTGTCAATCAGGCGGGTCAACAGATCAAAAATACTTTCTTTTGGGAGGAATTCATCCGTGCAAACCTCTTCCGCGGCTGTAACATCAAATCCACCGGTAAAAACACATAAACTTCGGAACAGGGCTTTTTCCTCCTCTGTGAGGAGATTATAACTCCATTCAATAGTCGCCTGAAGTGTTTTATGACGTTCTATGATCCCCGGATCCATCGAAGGGATTTCAGCAAGTTTTCCTCCGAACCGGTCGATCATAGTTTTTGCATCCATATACTTTATCCTGCTCGCCACCAGTTCAACAGCCAGTGGAATTCCATCGACCCTTTGACAGATAGTGGCTACTTCTTTCATGTTTTCTTTTGTAAGTTTAAAACCGGGATTGTTTAATAATGCTCGATCGGCAAACAACCTGACTGCCTCTGATCTATTAGCATATTCCTCATCTATAACTGATGTGGGATCAATCAGGCTCAGCGGGGGAATTAACCATACCTTTTCTCCCGTAATATTCAATGCTTCACGGCTGGTCACAATAAGCGATAAACAGGGAATTGACTCGATCAGTTTACCTGATAACTCAGCACAGGCAGATAGCAGGTGTTCACAATTATCAAGCAGGATTAATAAATTTTTATTCCCGATTTTTTGAATAAGTATTTCAAACATATCAGTTCCCGGTATTTCTGCAATTCCCAGGGTGCTCATTATCTGTTTTATAACCAGTTCCTCTGCTTCAACAGGTGCCAGGTTTACAAACCAAATTCCGTCTTTATACTCATTTTGTAATTTTGAAACCACTTCGCATGCCAACCTGGTTTTGCCGCATCCACCCGTACCGATAAGGGAAACAATCCGGTGTTCTTTCTCCAAACCTAAAATGGTTTTTATTTCATTTTCCCGGCCAATGAATGAGGTCGTCTGAACAGGAAAGTTTTTCATCACACCTTCTTTAATCCCGGTAATTTGGACTTCTTCAGGTTCTTCTTTATAATTTCCAACTTCGCCCGGAGTGTAACCAAAGTGATCCCTGAAGCATGTACAGAAATAGGTTACATTGCCAAATCCAACTGCATAGGCTACCTCTGACACTGTATAAGATTGTTCTTTCAATAAATCCATGGCTCTGTTTAACCTTACTCTTCTCAGATACTGGCTAACCGAAGCACCAGTGACAGATTTGATCCTCCGATGCAGATTGGAACGGCTCATGTTCATTTCACAGGCTAATTCTGATACACCAAATCGTTCATTACTAATATTGTTATCAATTATTTCGTTAAGACGCCGGGTAAATTTGTCATTAAACCTGTGTTGCATGGCCATTGGTTTTGACCTGTTTAATAATAAGAATAGCAATACAAGTTAAAAAATCAGAATGTATTTTGAAATAATATTTTAACTAAGCATAATTATTTAAATCTTTTGCTTCAAATGAAATACAACTAAAAAAATACAAAGCTTTATAGAACTAATTTTTTTGTAGGTTATTTAAAAAGAATAATGATCCTGTTCATGTGATAAGCTTTTTATATAGCAGGTTTAGACAGACAATAATCGCGGATATCTTCAATGTTCATGCTTAAATAAAAAATGGATTCAGAACTGTCAGGGCATGACCTGGAGTCATGCCCTGACAGTTGTCACTCACGGACCAAATGCATCTTCAATATGTTCAATAATTATCTCTTCATTTTTATATACAATAAATATCACATCAAACCTCACTTCCAGGTCAATATCGTTTTTCATCATATATGCTTCGGTCGCCCCGATAAGAAATCTTTGTTTTCCCGGTTTAACCAAATCCCCGGGCTTTTCATCACTCCAGAAAGATTTTGTCTTCACTTCGGTAATTACTAAAAATTGGTCTTTCCTTGAAATAATATCAATTTCTTTCTGTCTGTACCTGAAATTGATATCCAATATATCGTACCCATGATCTCTGAGATATTCAGTAGCAATTTCCTCGCTTTTTCTGCCTTTCTCAATATGTTCCGGCATGCTTCCGTAAATTTTAATAATGTGTATGGTCTTTTATCGATATAAAATTAATCTATCTATATAAATTATTGTAACCATTATATCATTAATAACGCATACTCACACCCAAAAGATAACCGGGAACGGGGAACCGAGAACCATTCTCCCCGGTAATTTCTCCCCGCTTCGAATTCTATTAAAAGTTCTATCGTTCCAATAAACGCCATCTTAATTTCTTAACTATCTTTGTCAGTTATTGCTGAAATTGAATCAACAACGAAGGCAGGTTTCATGAAGAAATTCAAACGCCATCTTATCACCGCCGCATTACCCTATGCCAACGGGCCTGTGCATATCGGTCACCTGGCAGGTGTATATGTCCCGGCTGATATATATTCAAGGTACCTCCGCCTGAAAGGGGAAGATATTATCTTTATCTGCGGTTCGGATGAACATGGTGTGCCCATAACCATTAAAGCCAGGCAGGAAGGGGTCAGTCCCCAGAAAATCGTCGATAAGTACCAT
>LJUQ01000015.1 GCA_001304505.1 Bacteroides sp. SM23_62_1 | reverse complement strand
CTGAAAAAAGAATATACAGGATTACAGCCAGAGAAGAAAAAAAGATATACATCAGCAGAGATTATTTTTGTTAATACGTCTTTCCCCGATTATGCCCAGCACTGGGAATTATGGCCGGTTGATAAAAAGCATCATTGCGTCCTGAGTAGCGGAGGAAAGGACAGTTTGCTGACCTATGGTATCCTGAAAGAGTTGAATCGTGAAGTTCACCCTGTATTTATAAATGAATCGGGACGACACTGGTTTACCGCACTGAATGCCTTTCAACACCTCAGCAGGGCTGATACCAATGTTGCAAGGGTCTGGACTAATTGTGACCGTATATATAACTGGATGTTACGGCATATGCCATTTATACGACAGGATTTTCAGGAGATCCGTTCCGACGAATACCCGATCCGTTTATGGACTGTTGCCGTTTTCCTGTTTGGAGCGTTGCCCCTGGCAAAAAAGAGAAATCTTGGCAGATTGCTCATCGGTGATGAATATGACTGTACCAACCGTTTGAACCATAAAGGAATCACGCACTATAACGGATTATATGATCAGAGCAGGTATTTCGACAATGCCCTCTCAAGATATTTTATGAAAAAAGGTTGGAATATCAGTCAGTTCTCCATTTTAAGGAGTCTATCCGAACTTCTCATCATCAAAATCCTTGCATCCAGGTATCCTGACCTTCAGCGGCACCAGGTATCCTGCCATGCAGCCCACAAAGAACACAATCGTACCATCCCCTGTGGAAAATGTGAAAAGTGCCGGAGAATTGTCGGAATGCTAACAGCCATCGGAGCAAATCCTGAGAATTGCGGATATACTGCAGAGCAAATCCAAGATATCCTGTACCAGATACCCCTACGAAAAGTTCATCAACTTGGCTCAGATGCTTCACATCTGTATTATTTACTGCTTAAATCAGAAGCTGTACATGCTGATAAAGAATTCCGCAAACTGGCAAGATCTAATCCTCCTGCTGAAATGCTGAGGTTTGATCAGGAACGCTCCAGGTTGATGGATATGCCTGCCGACCTGAGAAATCCTGTTATCAGGATATTTCTTGAATATGCTGACGGAGCAGTCAAAATGACTGGAAAAAAGTGGCTACATTATGATATCTTGAATTCCCCCGATATGATGGATTCTTATCCGTTTGAACCATTGGAAGGAATGGCATCTTCATTGCCGGGAGAAGATCACGAACACACACAATTTCTGTGGTCCGCTATGTCCTGGCCCTCTTTGCGTGACCGGTTGCATACCGTTGATGTTGCCATCCTGCCCTGTGGCTCAATCGAACAACATGGTCCCCATCTTCCGGTTGATACAGATATTTTTGATGCTGATCTACTGGCCAGGAAAGTGGCAGAGGCCTGCAGCGATCCCAAACCTTTTGTCCTACCTCCTGTCTGTTATGGCGTATCCTATCACCACGAAGATTTCCCCGGTACTTTAAGCGTCTCAAATGAGAGCCTTTCAAGATACATATATGATATCGGTATCAGCCTGGCAAAAAACGGCATTAAAAAGCTTGTTATCCTGAACGGACACGGTGATAACAGCCCAACACTGAATTTTGCTGCACAAATGATCAACCGTGATGCAAATATCTTCGTTTGTGTTGAATCCGGTGAATCTTCCGATACAGATATTTATAAGGTCGTTGATAGTTCAAATGATATCCATGCAGGTGAAATTGAAACCTCAACATCCCTTGCGTCAAGGCCACATCTCGTAGATATGGATAAAGCTGAAGATTCAAACATCGATTTCAACAGTCCCTATATGAATCTTACCTCCACCAGAGGTGTACCATGGTATACACGAACTAAAAAAATCTCCAGCAGTGGTGTAATGGGTAACCCCACCAAGGCATCCCGCGAGAAAGGGCAGAAAATCTGGGATATCATGGTGGCTCACCTTGTAAGATTTATCGAAGAACTGAAAAAAAGCAGCCTCGATGAGATTTTTCAACGAAAATATTAACAATAGACTGGTCGGTTTATATAAAGATATTTAGATATTAACATCGGAGGATTGCATGTTTAATCTGTTGGATATTTATTTATCCCTGCAGAATATCCTGTAACTTTACATATATCAAAATAATTACTCCCCTGATTTAAGTACTATCGTAAATTGTCCCTTATGAAATTCACGAAGATTGATGGATGGTCGGAAGAATTCAGTTTATCAGAACCATATACGATCGCGTATGAGACGGTATCTTCTTTTGAAAATATATTTCTCCGTGCAGAAACTGATAAGGGAATCGTTGCAGTTGGATGTGCAGCACCTGACAAAGTTCTCACGGGTGAAACAGTCAATATAGTCCTGGAAAAAATTAATTCCGTCATTGAAGCCCACCTGAAAAACTGCGATCCTTTCCGATATATCAGTGTGCTTGAATCTTTGCGGAACTCCCTGACAGGCTGTCCTTCCACCATGGCAATGGTTGACATGATGCTATATGACCTCCAGGCAAAAGTTGCAAATATACCACTGTATAAACTCCTGGGAGGATACAGGGAGTCCATCCCAACCAGCATAACAATTGGAATTATGCCCCTGGAAGATACGATAGACAAGGCTGTTGACCTGGTAAAACAAGGATTTCATATCATCAAGGTTAAAGGAGGCATCAGTGTTTCAGAAGATATTGAGCGGATTCTCAGGTTACGGGAAAAGCTTGGTAAACATATCGGATTACGTTTTGATGCCAACCAGGGTTATACAGTTCCTGATGCAATAAAATTCATGACTGGCACCAAACATGCTGGTATTGAACTATTTGAGCAACCCACCCCGAGAAATAACTTTGAATGGCTCGGAATGATCACGAAAAAAACCGAAGTTCCTGTTATTGCTGATGAAAGCCTGATGAACCTGAAAGATGCTTTTCGTATTACCCGCAACGACCTTACCGATATGATCAACATTAAGCTGATGAAAGTGGGTGGTATCACAGAGGCTATGCACATTAATTCGGCAGCTAAAGCAGCGGGGATTGAAGCTATGGTCGGATGCCTGGATGAGTGTGAACTGGGCATTGCAGCCGGATTACATTTTGCACTTTCCAGACCCAATATTGTCTATGCAGACCTTGATGGCCATATTGGGATTGTGGGTGATCCAACAACAGGAGTTGTCCTGATAAAAGATGGTGTCATGTATCCTAACCAGAAACCGGGACTCGGATTCAGTTTCTGATAATGAAGGTTAATTCCCTGATAAATCATAGCATAAAATGTGGAGGTAAAAAGGTGGATCAGGGAAATAGGGAGAAGGGGCGAGATGTGTGTGCATGGCAGATAGATAATAACCCACGAATTTACAGGCTGTGTGAAAAGTCTATTTTTTTTATTTCTCGCAGATCCCGCAGATTTAAAACGCAAATTTCGCAGAACTTAATGCGCTGATTTTAAATGACTTGTCCGCCTGAGGCGGATCTGTGAAATCAGCGGCATAATCTGCGATTATCTGCGAGAAGCCTTTAAGAACTTTTCACACACCCTATTTATTCATGGGATAACACCTGACAGGGAGGCAGGGCATCGTAAGATAGAAGATCCCGGAGGGGCCAAACTATGAATTACCCGGTACAAAGTGCCGGGTAAGGATGCAAACCAGATCACAACCCCGGAGGGCGTTGAATATGCTTTAATTTTTAGTCTTTTGGAAATAAACCACCCTGATATAATTACTATAACAAAAATATATTAAAAATGACAGATTTTTTTGACACGTGGTACTTCGATTATCTTATCCTTCCCCTGCTGATTTTTCTTGCCCGGATAATTGATGTGTCGATGGATACGATTCGTATGATATTCATAGCCAGGGGATTTAAAAAGTTTGCACCAATTATAGGATTCTTCCAGGTACTGGTATGGATTATCACAATTACCAGGATCATGGCTAACCTTGAAAACTGGACCTGTTATATAGCTTATGCCGCAGGATTTGCAGCTGGTAACCTGACAGGTATGATCATAGAAGAACGCCTGGCCCTTGGCATAGAATTAATACGGGTGGTTACCAGGAGACAGGCCGGTCAACTGATAACTGCGCTTAAAGATCATAACTTCCCTGTAACATCTGTCGATGCTACCGGAGTCTACGGCAATGTAGCTGTACTCTTCATAGTCGTTAAGCGTAAACAGATGAAGGAGGTTCTGGATCTTATCCGTAAATATAATCCCAGGGCATTTTATACGGTGGAAGATATCCGGTTCGTAAGTAAAACGTTGCCTTACGACGCGAATGAAAAAGCCGAAATGGAAAGGTCGTTGTTGCAGGAATAGAGTTTTAAACAGGATCAGTATCTGCTTAACCCACAGCTCTTTAAATTAAGAAAGCATCAAAAATCCGATTAACTGCAGAATTAACAGAGAATAATCAGAGTAAATAGAGATATTAATAATTGATTTTGAGAACTGTTTTAACTCTGTCAAAACTCTGTGTCCTCTGTGGTTTAAGATATTTTATTTAATAAGCAACCCTTGAAAGGGGGGTGTCCGCAATTGAATATATTATCCGCTCTCCTTCCTGGCCGGGAACAGTAATGATAATCCTATGCTCAGGGAGATGATTATGACAATGATATAAAGTGAATAGACCGACTGGTATCCCCATTCGTGAATAAAATCCTTCAACAGAAGTTTAACACCAACGAAAATCAGAAGAACACTTATCCCATACTTCAGGAATCTGAAACGGTCATGCATACTTGCAAGGAAAAAGAACAGGGAACGAAGCCCGATGATTGCAAAAATATTTGAAAAGAAGACGATAAATGGATCCCGTGTTACAGAAAAGATCGCAGGAATAGAATCAGCTGCGAAAATAAGATCGGTAAACTCAATCAGGATCAATACAATAAACAATGGGGTCAGATAAAATTTACCTTCTTTAACGATCCAGAACCGGTTTGAAACAAAGCGGGGATAGATACGGAAGTTGGATGAAAGAAAGCGGAAAAGGAAATGTTTATTAATATCCTTATGTTTCTTCCCTCTTTTTAACATATACCTGATACCTGTGTAAACAAGGAAAGCACCGAAAATAAGCAGTACCCATTCAAACCTGTGGATCAGGGCGGCCCCTGCAAAAATGAATACTGACCTAAGTACAACAGCTCCCAGAATCCCCCAGAACAGTACCTTTTTATAATTCCTGTTAGAAACTGAAAAACCAGTAAGAATCATGAGTATAACAAAGAGATTATCCAGTGATAGGGTCTCTTCAATCATATAACCGGTAAGGTAATTAACAGAAATATACTTTCGATAGATCCTGAGGTTTTCAATGTAGTTCTCACCTACTAAGGCCAGGTCAGGTCCGTAATCATTCTTATATTCAATGAGACCTTCGGCTGAGTTGATACCATGAATGATTTCTCCCTTCCAGCGCAAAAAGAAATAAAAGAGTAAGGCAAGGCTTATCCAGACCAGGCACCATAACGCTGCTTCACGAAATGAAATAACATGGCTTTCACGTCCGATAATAAGCAGGTCGAATAACAGAATACCAACAATGAAGATTATGAAAAGAAATAAAAATATCAGCTCCATCTTATCTTATCGATATCCCTTATTAATTGTGACATCAGTAGTCGATATAGAACAAATTGTCCCGAAAGATAGATATTTCTGTTAAACCTGTATGGATATACTGAGAATTTATTTAACCACAGAATACACAGAGTTTAAACAGAACACACAGAGTAACTGTTTTGATTATAAATACTCTGTGTCCTTTGTGCTGTCACTATGGCCTCTGTGTTTAAATTATTATTTTATCCAAAGGGCCCGGTTGCCATTATTCTGGTTGAAGAACAGGTCAGTTCCTTTTACCTGCCATTTCAAGGGCCCTGGTGGTTGTATAATACTTTGTAATCATATTCGGCACTTCCCAATCAGGAAGTTTACCATCCTGAAGGTATTGAAGGAATTTTTCCATTACCTGTCCGAAATGAGCTTCATGATCCACCTTATACTTATCAGGGATATCAATGATCCAGGTTCTGTCATTTTTCTTTCTCGATCCGACACCTGGATATTTAACTGCAATATCCTCAAGCCCTGCTATTAAATCATTTTCAAATAATGCTGGAGGAACGTTTTCATTTAATTCAACATACAGGGTTGGTTGAAAATTTTCACTCTCACCCTGCCTGATAACAAGGTTACAACGTGTTCCCTTCATGATTGAATAATGGGTATCACCCGTTCCTTCGGGTGCCTGGTAATTCCATGCAACAGAAACTTTTGCATTTATCCCCCGGAGAGTGTACAGGATTTCTCCATTTGAAAATACTTTCAATACACCATCTTCAACATTATCCGATAAATATTCCGGAAAGGTCTCAATTCCGGTCACCTTGCTGAACTGTTCAATTGTAAGGTCCGTCGACCACCTTCTTGCAGAAAGTACCTCAATGTCTGATTTATCCATTATCCGGTCCGGAAATGCTTCCCATTGAATCAGGTCAACAAGATGGGTTGATACATCCACAATACCCTCACCCTGTTGCCTGACATCAAAAAACCAGGCCGGTCTTATTAAGGGTGACCCTGAAACATACTTAAAAAAATGATGAACACTTTCTTTGGTAATTGCAGGATCTTCCGGTGTACCTTTGATCAGCTCACCAAAAACTTCGGTAATCATGGATAATTCCCTTTGAAGGATGTTCGTAATCTCATATCTCTCAGTCATGATATCATATAATAAAACACCTTTTTCGGCCGCCGTCCTGAATGCCTCTTCAAGCAGGGTAAAATCCTCATGTGTGATAACCATAGGTTTATCGGCCAGCACATTGAGCCCTGCTTTAACAGCTTTATCAATATATTCTGTTTTCCTTGCATTATTCCCTGATAAAATGATCACATTACCGGACTTTATACGAAGCATCCTGTCAAGGAAATCCGGGCCAGTGTAAACCTTTTCAACCCAGGAAGTCGGATTTTCAATTCTGCTATTAAATCCTTCAATCCTTGCCAGGTGATCCAGGACATCCTGGCCTTCAGGGGCAAATACATGAACCACAGAATCGACCGTCTCATACATGATTTTCTGTACCAGTGCAGCATGAAAATGGCCCGGGTCAAGAGTTATCAGTTTTATCTCATTCCTTTTACCTGTGAACATATCTGATCCATCTTGAAACTGTTTATTCTGGCTTTTGCAAGCTGATAACAAAATAAATAGAATAATAAATACAATTCGTGATTTCAATTTATTTAAATTTTAAATTAATAATTTGATACTGTCTGTCCCATGGGGTGCTCTCTGCGCACGTGAAAACCCGGATTTATGTTGATTTTCGTCCGTTTCGTTCTTCGAGTTTATTACGACTTTCGCATTTTTCATTTTTCAAGTCTACTTATTCATAATCTTCTAACTCCAAGATCCATTGTATCCCTCCCTTCAGATGTTCTCTGAAAAGTGAATCACTATAATGCTCCCGGGTATGGCCGAGTGCAGTATACCATACACGCCCACCTTCATAGTGATGGCACCAGGCCAGTGGAAACAGGTCGCCATATATTGTTCCCGGGTAATCTTCCCGCTCATCATCATCTACAGTAGTAAGATCCGCTGCCAGTAAAACACGAATGCCAGGATTAATGTAATGAACATAATAACATTCATCTTCCCACTCCCAAATTTCAGGTAAAAAGTCAGTAGATTGATGATTTGAATCAATAACTTTTATATTGAAGGGCTGGAAGGGAGGGTGCCTCAGGAATTTACCTCCCAGCAATGACCAGAACCATGGCCATTCTCTTTCCGAACCAGTGGCGGAATGAATACCAATAAATCCCTTTCCTGAATGGATAAATTCCTGGAATGATCTTCGCTGGTCATCTGCCAGGAATGCTTCGTTATTCGTATTTGAAAAAATAATCCCATCAAACTGAACCAGGTATTCATCATTAAATATAACGGGATCATCTGAAACAACAGTCTCGATGCTAAGTTCACTGCAAATGCTCTCCAGTGCAATGACACTTGCTTCGATATTGTCATGTACATAACCTTCTCCATTGCGTGTATATATCAGGATTTTCTTCCCTTCCTCATTGTCCTTCCGTGGTGTGCAGGAGATAATAACCGGCAGAATCATTATCAAAATTATTCTTTTCATTTTATTTTATATAATTATGTATTCTGAATACCCTGTTAGGAAATCATTTCCCTTGACTAGGTTGAAAATTTAAAACAAATATCTGTTTCTCTCAGATCCGCCTAAGCCAGACAAGTTATTCGCAGATGTTACCTCAGATTTTAGCAGATTTACAAAAACACTCTATACTTTATCATTTGACTTATTCAAAGATAAAAGAAATTTACCACAGACTGCACAGAGTATCAACAAAGAACACAGGTTAACCATCCTGATTTTAAATACTCTGTATGCTCTGTCCTTTCTCTGTGAACGCCGTGGTAAATATGCTTTTGTGATCATGTTAGAATTTTTATATCTTGCCGCATTCCAAATATTTTTACAGATGGTGGGAAAAAAGAAGAAAATATCACGTAAGGAATTTATTCAACGTACATCCCGGGCTATTATCGCTACCGGGATCATTACAGCATCACCTGCTAAACATTTAATCAGTCAAAAAAGTCTTGAGAAATGTAATCTTGGGAATACCGGAATCACTATGACAAAGCTTGGTTTCGGCGCTTCCAGAACACAGGAATCATCATTACTAAAATATGCTATTGCTCAGGGAATTACATTTATCGATACAGGACGGGGATATGCCAATGGCAAGAATGAAGAAATGGTTGGGTCTGTCGTTAAAGGAAAACGATCTGACGTTGTCATTCAATCAAAGGTAAGGCTCGGACTTGAAGGCAAGATAACCGGGACCAATTCAGAAAGTACCAGACTCGGGGAAATGTTCTGGAAATCGCTCCACGAAAGCCTTACAGCATTGCAAACGGATTATATTGATGTCCTCCTCTTCCATGGTGCTGAAGTGGATGATATTCTGTTTCATGATGCAGTGCTTGAATCATTTATGAAAGCCAAAGAAGAAGGTAAAATAAGAGCTGCAGGTTTTTCAACCCATACCAATCAGACTGGTCTGGTGAAGAAAGCTGTTGAGATCCCCGCTTATGATGTAATTATGACTGCTTTTAACCATTCCGGCGGGTATATTCATTCCAATTCGGCCAGAAAGGATTCATGGGATCAGGAACAACTGATTTTACAATTAAAAGCAGCTGCCGGGAAAGGAATCGGTATTGTTGCCATGAAAACATGTTCGGGAGGTCCTTATGATCCTGACAATAACACCGAACCATCTCTTCCCGGTGCTGTCAAATGGGTCCTTCATCAGGATTATATACACACAGCTGCCGTTGCCATGGCTAATTTTGCTCAAGTCGACGATCATATACGTTTATTGGTGAGTTAGGTTGTTGGTATATTGGTATATTTAGGGCTTCACAAAACTAGTTTAGGTATTTTCAATTAAAAAATTGGGTACAAATGATTTTACGAATCTCATTTTATCTTGTTGTCCTGTTCTATAAGCTGTTAATGCTATTAATAATACCGCAATGTGAGCAATTGTAGCATGATTGCAATTGGCATTGTAGCCCCTAACAGTTGGATTTTGCATTGCAATTGCTAATAAGCGTGAGAAAATCCGTTCAACAGATGAACGTTTATTATAGAGTTCTTTGAATTTTCTGGTTCCATAGTCAATTTCAGACCGGATGCTCGGTTCAAGCCGAATAAGCACATTACAGCCTTTCCCATTAATAAATTTTTGGTGGAATAAAGGGCACATAATGTATTTATATCGAATTTTTTTATCATAAATGATGGGGCAGCTGTATTGACAATAAAGGATACCCACTTTTTTGGGTCTCATTTTGCCTCTACGAAACATAACGAGACCTGCTTCACAAATAATTTTGTCACCTTTGATCTGGTATCCTTTAGATTGTTCACCTCGGGAATTATGGGGAATAATGGCCAATGCTCCTAATTCCTTAATGATGAATCTGAGGAAGTCTTCAGAATCGAAATTAGCGTCACCTGCTACCACTTCGATATTTAAATTGAAGGAAGAGATTGCATCCCGAATCAGTGATTTTGCAATGCTGATTTCAGAGACATTTGCCGGTTTAGTGGTTTCCCAGATTGGAAGTTCAGTAACTGTATCATTGATAACATGATTTCTATATCCCCAGAAATATCGGATTGCTTGTTTGAATGGAATAGGATAATGAATCATAATACCCAATCTGGCATCAGGATTACCAGCAGGTTTTTTGGTTTTATTGAATCTGTCTGCCATTGCTGTTTTTAAATTGTTCTCTCTTAATGACACGACAATAGGACAGGAATCAATCGCAATAGATTTCCCAGATATGACACCGGCTTTAATCAACTCTTGCACTAATTGTTGATGTAATAAGTTGAGTTCATAGTTTTTTGTATCGTGCAAAAATGATGAAAAGCGTTCAATTGAGGGTGCTGATGTTAATGGGTTAAAACCTAAAGCTTTGGACACACTGGGATTATTGTTGAGTTCAAAGGTTAAATCAGCCAGGAATGGTAAACGTCTTAATGATTTATAAATCAAGGCTCTGAGTAGACTGTTTCTGCTTATAGGACGTCTTCCGGTTTTAGGCATATGTTCTTTAAGCTTTGGTAAATTTTTAAATAGTTTTTCATATTTTACAGCAGGGGGTAAGTCTGCAGGTGCAAAAAGTAATTCTGAAAATGACATAACTGGTATCCTCTTGTTTTGTGAAAGTCTATTAAATTTTTCACTAAGATGATACCAAAAAATTGGAATTTAGGAAGCTTAAGCATCAAATAAACAAAAAATTACAAGAATCTAATCAGAGGGTTTCACAAAACAAAAGCTTCCTAAATATGCGATTTTAGGGTTCAAAAATGGGCTAAAATTGATGATTTTTACTAGTTCCACAGTGAATATAGTTTTGAAAATCAGCAAGTTATATATGTTTAGGAAATGCCTATTTTTGTGCCCATGTAACTTATTGATATTTAATTAGTTTTGGGTTTTGTGAAACCCTATTGGTATATTGGTATATTAGTATATTGGGTTATTGGTTTGTTGGATTATTGGATTATTGGGTTATTGGATTATTGGGTTATTGGATTATTGGGTTATTGGATTATTGGGTTATTGGATTATTGGGTTATTGGATTATTGGGTTATTGGGTTATTGGATTATTGGGTTATTGGATTATTGGGTTATTGGATTATTGGGTTATTGGATTATTGGGTTATTGGATTATTGGTGTGTGGGTTTGGAGGGAGGGATGATGTTCATACTTAATAATAATTTGTAAAGTATAGTTGAAATTCTCCTAACAGGCTTTCAAAATATAATTTTATATCAAAATACCACTTAACTATTATGAAAAACTTAAAACCCTATTTCGAAACAGGTTCGTTCCAGAATCTGTTATCTGGATTGAACCCGATAAAAACCGTTATACAATATTTAAGCCTGGTATTGATCTTTCTTGTAATTCTTTCCGGATGTGTTTCAAAGAATAATGAAATTGCAACCATTGAAGTCCGGAACACAGCATCTGTGGATATTCCTGATGCAATAATCAGAATAGCAGATACCGGAATTCTGGACAAGATAAATTCGACATCCGGGACAAGTATCAATGTCCGTTCTGACACAATCCATCCAATGCAGTTAATCCGGGAGAAGGACACAATTATTGAACTGTTATTTTTATGTGAGCTGAAAGCCAATGAGGGAAAGTTTTTCACGATATCAAAAACGGATCAGCAGGTTAATTTTAAACGTCGCACCCAGGCAGAAATCTCAATAAAAAAAGGAGGTGAGTGGCAGGGCCGGTTATACCAGGGAGGTTTATTTGAAAACATTGAATTCCTGAGGGTTCCGGATGAACATACAGATCATTCCTCCTATATTCGCTATGAAGGGCCCGGCTGGGAATCAGATCTTGTTGGATACAGGTTTTACCTGGATTGGCGGAATGCCATTGACATCTTTGGTAAAAAGGTTGACACAATGGTTCTTCAGAATGTCGGGCAGGATGAATTTGATTCATATCATGAGATGTCTGACTGGGGTGTGGATATCTTGAACGTTGGAGAATCTCTCGGGATGGGCTCAATAGGATACTGGCATGAAAATAAGGCTGAACGCGTAGCGGTTACTGACAGCATATTTTGTGAAATATCCTACAGTGGTATACTGGAATCAAAAATCAAAACCACCTATTTTGGCTGGCAGATCAGCGATTACAGAACCGACCTGATTTCCAGGCTTTCCATTCAGGCCGGAAGCCGCCTTACCATGCATCAGCTGGAGATATCCTCTGAAATGGATAATCTCTGCACAGGTATCGTAAAACATCCTGACGCTGAACTCATTCAGCCTGAATCACCTACTGGTGAATGGATATGGTTCGCCAGTTGGGGCAGGCAGACACTCCAGGACGATCTGTCAGGTATGGCTGTTATCTACAGGCAGGATGATCTTATTAAACTTGCAGAAGATGAATTAAATCATGTGGTTGTACTGAATCCTTCGGACAATACATTAACCTATTATTTCCTTGCCGCATGGGAACTGGAACCGGGAGGTATCAGGAGCAAAGAAGAATTTGTAGCATACCTGAATGAGCAGGCAGAGATACTAAACCACGAGCCAATAGTCAAATAGTTTGGGATTGAATTATTTAACTCCTGATAAAGCTTTTTGGAATTCTTCTGTTGTGACTTTCCTGGTATTATATTCCCTCAGATAATTCTGATGGTCACTGTCTGCAGGATAGTTTTCATCAGGACCATAAGGATAACAGGTCATACCATGAAATGGCAGGGGTTCAACAGTTTGACCGGATGCTGTATTCAGATCTCCATCCTTCACCCAGCCAATGCTGTGAATAAGAAAATCCCTCGTCCATCCATCTGGTAATTCCGGTAACCCATCTGTATTGAATTCAATGGTTGTTTCGTCACCGGCATTTTCGATTATATATTTATCATCAGCTTCCTTGATCAAGGGCAGCACATCACCATAACGTGTGTAATACCCTGTCAGGTCTCTCCATTTTTGATCGGTTGAGACAGAACTATAATCAAACCAGTGCGGCCCGTATCTGCTTCCTTTCCTGTAACTTCTTGAGAAACCCCTGTAGTGAAGATCAGCTGAGACAGGTGCAAGTGTATGAGACTGAACAGGAGTAACCGGATCATCCTGTGAAAAGAATATATGATCCCAGTATATCTGCATATTGGTTACAATACGGATCCGCGGATCGGAAGCAAGGACTTTCCCCGACAGGTTGGAAACGATAGTTTTATCTTTCCCCATTGGAAAACTGAGATCATGAATGATGGTGATCCATTCACCCTCTCTCCCAATAGCCTGGATTACCGGTGAAACAGACTTGTACTGGGAAGACTGTGAAATGGATGCGTTAATACTGGCATCTGATGGAAATATCCATCCATTCAGATAAAGATAAAGACTTTTCGAAGCATCAATCTCACCCAGGTTCATGGTGAGTTCCGTTATCTCTGTAAAGCCCTGGTATTTACCTGGTTTGAAACCCGACACATAATTATCATCTTTTTCAGCTATCCATGACAGGAGATTTAATCCGTTCCTGTCTTCAGCTGATACAGGTAACCGTTTTTCCGTTACCTGGTAAATGTGATAATCCGCCTTTGAGGGAGCCGTCATCCTTTCATCCACAAAAACTTCCACACTATCGGGATGATCCAGTACAACAAGTTCAATTTTATCCATATAGATAGTTTCCCATAATTCACAGGTAACCTGGATGGAATATTTATTATACTTAACTTTCAACATTTCGCCCGGGATTTTGATATAATCTACAGAGGCATCCGGAGAGGCATAGGCGGTCTCCTCACCCATAATACCCAGTGGCATACCCAGTGCGCTTTTCCACATGATATCCTTCACAAACATGTATTCCTCACCATTCCATGTATAAAGGAAAGGGCATGATCCTTTCAGCATTTGTTCTTCCACCAGGTCCTGATCGGTTCCGGGGAAGAATATATTTTGTGGCACGCCATTGGTCCACAGGATTCTTATCACTTCAGCGGTTTCTCGTGGACCGAGTCCGAAATGAACATACGGTGTGGTTACAACTTTTGTTTGATACAGGCTTCCTGACCGGATCTCCACTTTTGCCCCGATACCATAATAATTATTCTTAGCACTCCCGGTCCTGAGGCCCACCAGTTTCATCTTTACGAAGTGATTATTATTTCCGCCATCATTTCTCAGGAGTCGAATATTTCCATCCATTCCTGTTATTATTAGATCCAGATCACCATCATCATTATAATCAAAAGTCAGAATATCTCTTCCTGATAGCAGATCCTCCGGAAGTATGTTCAATGCAACCCATAACTTACCTGATCCGTCATTGTGATAAAGGTAAACACCATTACCATTCTCTGCAATGGATTCTCCGGCAACAAGCAGATCAAGGTATCCGTCATTATCAAAATCCAGGAATTTAGCATCATAGGCCCTTACATTCTGAAGGGTCTGCGTTATTTCTTCCGATGCCTCGTCAGTTTCAAAGGTTCCATTGCCGCGGTTACGTAACAATCTGCAATCACCTGCCTTCATAGATGTCACAAACAGGTCAAGGAATCCATCATTATTATAATCCCCGATTGTAACCGCTGTTGATCCCTCCTGGCTTCTCAGACCGCTTTCTTCAGTTATATCCCTGAACATCCCCTGTCTCTGATTGGAATAGAGGGTGTTTGAAGCATCATTATTTACCACAAATAAATCAATATCCCCATCATCATCAAAATCACCGAATCCTGCACCGACGCTGTATACATCTCCACCTGACAAATTGGATGTTTCAGCCTGTTCAAAAAAAGTCCCATCAGCATTATTCCGGTATAGCAAGTTTGATCCCTGCCTTGTGATAAACAGGTCAAGGTCACCATCATGGTCAAAATCAAAAAACAGGCAACTGTTACTTTCTTCATTTTCTCCGACTTTCGCCTTATTTGAGACATCCGAAAAGGTTCCTTCTCCCGTGTTTTTATAAAGTATATCTGATTCTTCTTTCAAGATGAAAAGGTCGAGATATCCATCATCATTGAAGTCGGCAAATTTTACTCCGGATTCCATTCCCTGATGCCGGATCCCCGCAGTAGCAGAGACATCGTTGAATAATCCCCATTCATTCCGGAACAAATAGTGCCTGTATGATTGAGACTGCGGATCAAAACGTCCAGCATAAAGATCTATATCCCCATCCCCATCATAATCACCCTCAGTAATATGCGTCCGGCTTTCCATTAATTCACTTTCATTTTCTATTTCCCGGCCGGTTAAAAGGATGTCGAGCCCGGCTGAGGTTGTAATATCTGTGAATTTAATCGCTTCAAGCATTGTTTTCCAATCAGCGATCCGGTAATCACTTTTCGACTGATCAAAAGTGATTACCGGAAAACCGATAAATGAGCCGCCTGGTCCTTTTAAATCCATGATACCTGCCTGATAGGGAGCAGTTACCTTTAAGTAATTATGAAAAATCATGAATGAGACAGCAGCTTCACTGCTATTCCCGGCTTGAAGGGCAGTGATTGTCTTATCATGATATTCAATGGATTCCTTTGGAAATTCAGGGAAAAGTTGCTGTAGTTTTTCCATCTGCTCCAGGGCCAGGTCCCCCTGGTTGTCCCGAATCAATAATTCAATTAAGTTCAGGCGGGGCACAATATTGCCGGGAGCATTTTCAACCAGTTCATTCAAATATTTTCTGCGAAGTTCAATGGAGTTCGGGTCATTGGATGAGCTGTATAATTCCGTAAGCTGATATAGAGATTTAATATGGCCGGGCGAAAACCGTATTATCTTGTCAAGCTCATCAATAGATTTATCCGGCTGATCACTCATTTCATAGACCTTGGCCAGGATCAACCTTACATCAGGATCCTTCGGATCAATATCAATGGCTTCTTTCAGCCATTCCTCAGCTTCCTGATATTTGCCCATTCTTAAATAAACAATCCCCAGGTTTGCATAACCCAATACTTCTTTCGGATCAAGGTCAACAAGTTTAAGAAACTCTGCTTCTGCTTCCTCCAGCTGGTTCTCTTCAAGATAAGCCAGTCCAAGGGTCCTTGCTGTAATCATTTCTTCAGTTGCCGTACCATCCTTTCCCGGCCGCTGCTTACAGCCAGAAATAAAAAAAAGGATAATCAAAAAAAACAAAAACAAAAAATTTTTGAATTTCATAATAAATAGCTGGTGTTTTTTTTACAATATACAAAAAAGAGTGTATGAAAGTGCTGTGCTTATGAATAGCTATACAATAAAATATCACCGGTTTTATTGTCCCGGATGGAAAGCCGTTCTCGACAAAATTACTAAACGCGTAATTTGAGAATGTCTCAAAACTAGTTTTTCACGCAAAGTACGCAAAGAAAAGCATCAAGCACCCTAAGTTCAAATATTTATTAATTAACACTTTGCGATCTTTGCGACAACTTTGCGAACGCTGCGTGAAGCCTTTTATTACTGTTTATTCATCTGCTATGATCAGAAGTGGTTTGCCATTTTTTATGGTCATCAATCCTGGAATACCAACGCGGTTTCCATACTTATCAAACCGGATTTCTCCGGTTATTCCGGTTTTGTAATTCATTTCAGCCAAGCCATCAATAATTTTATTCCGGTCCGGTCCGTATTTATTTATAGCCTCAATGATCAGACTGGTCCCATCGTAAGCATAGGCTGCTGCCGGCCCCGGTTGATAACCATAGGTATCCTGAAACGCTTCTTGAAAGGCAATACCTTGTTGCGTAAACCAGTAGCCGGAAGATACCAGGATTATCCCTTCGAGTGTGCTCCACCTTGGGTCGGAGGCTTTTTGATCGTCCATAAGGGATATTGATCCGAATATGGACAGGTTCTTATATTGTCGTTTTATTAATGGTATGATCTCTGAAGCCAACGAAGGCTTTCCAAATAATATGATCGCTTCGACATCATATTGATCGATTTCCTCCAGCACTTTTTGAGAATCATCAGCGAATGACCGGTAGATAATCTGCCTTGGTGCCGATATTTTCATTGAATCGGCTGTTTTGATAAAGCTGTTAACAGCTATCCTGGAGTCATATTCTTCTGTTCCAATGATTGCAACACTGGTTATCTTTCTTTTCTTATAAATCTCCTGAATCAATGCCATTGCCTGTTGATCGTCATCCGGCAAACAACGGAAATACCAGGGTACAAAGGCATAGGACAGGGACATGTCTGTTGACCAGGCGGACAAAAAAACAACCCGGGTTTTGGTGGCTACCTGTTCCACCAGGTGTGCATTCCGGCCATCCAGGGAACCCATAATGGCTACAACATCATCATCAAACACCATGCTTACCGACACTTTTGAGCCTGTTCCCCATGGTCCTTCAGATGAGTGAACAATAAGATTAAACGGGGAACCTCCGTAAGCCCCTTCCATGTTTGCTTCCCGGATAGCCAGTTCGGCACCATGTCTGGCTGCCTTTGCATCCGGATCAGGTATTACAAGTCCGATATTAATTGATGATGATGAGGTAACAGAGTCATTAGAAGTTTGAGCTTCAATGATTACTGATCCGGTAAGAATCACTACTAAAAAACCAGCCAGGGATAATAATCTGAATTGAATCATACATTATGAGTCCTTCACGAGGGGAATCATACAGGAGCCGGCTTATGGAGTAATAGTTTTTTCCCTATTGCATGCGCCACTTTCTCAACATCCTTTACTAACTGAGCAAAATCATCGGGATAAAGGGATTGCTTGCCATCACTTAAGGCATCTAAAGGTTTATTGTGTACCTCTACCATAATACCATCAGCGCCGGCGGCAATTGCGGCTTTTGCCATTGATGGAACCATCCAGCTATGACCTGTTCCATGGCTGGGATCAACAACAACGGGGAGATGGGTCAGTCGTTTTAATACAGGTACAGCACCCAGATCAAGTGTAAACCTGGTTGTAGTTTCAAATGTGCGGATACCCCGTTCACAGAGAATAACATTCTGGTTGCCCTCGCAAAGGATATATTCTGCGGCCAGGAGGAACTCTTCAATGGTTGCCATCATACCACGCTTAAACAACACAGGTTTTGGACATTTTCCTGCTTCTTTCAGTAATGGGTAGTTATGCATGCTCCGTGAGCCAATCTGTACAATATCTGTGTATCCACATACCAGTTCCATCTGGCGTGTATCCATCACTTCGGTAACAACAGGCATACCGGTTTGTTTCCTTGCCTCCGCCAGGTATTTCAGCCCTTCTTCCCCGAGACCCTGGAAACTATAGGGGGAAGTCCTGGGTTTGAAGGCTCCGCCCCTTAAAATATTTGCACCTCCGGCATAGACCAGTTTTGCAGTTTCAAGCAATTGTTCCCTGTTTTCAATAGCACATGGACCAGCTATAATAATAACTTCAGAGCCACCTATCTGGATCCCATTAATATTAACCAGTGTCGGATCCTTTTTCGATCTTTTATCCACCCTCGAAGGAACAGTGCATCCGATATTTGAAAAGTCCTTATAATGGTTTGATTCCATTTATCTATATTTTACATTTATATTGTTTCGTGAAGCTCTATATCCACTTCATTTTTCTGGCGTAACCCAGGGGGGAGCAGGGTAGAATTCAAATTTACCATTTTTAATTTCGCCCATATAAATAGGTCTTAAATTATTCCATGCACCGTCAAAAATCATCACACCGGTAACACCTTCCCACCCCTGGAATGTTTTCAGGTCTGTAACCACATCACGGATTAAAACACGGTTTAATCCGACTTTATTGATTGCTTCAATGATCAAATTGATCGCATCGTAGCAATGTGCAGCAAAAACGTCCGGTTCCTGTCCGTATCTTTTAACATAATTAGCTTTAAATGTCTTATATTTTGGACTGTTTGAATCGGGATTATACTGGCAGGTGGTTACCACACCATCGGCATATTCACCGGCAATTTCGAGAAAATCAGGATTAACTATCCTGTCAGAGGCATATATAGGCTGTTGCATTCCCAGTTCACGTATTTGTTTCAAAATAATCCCGGATTCTTTGGCATTTCCCCAGATCAGGATGGCATCCGGCGAGATTTTCTTAATGCGTTCCAGCTGTGCTGTAAAATCTGTTTCCAGATCGTTAAAACGCTCTTCAATGATAACAGGGTGACCAATACGCGTGGCTGATTTGTGAAAATGCGCTGTTCCCACCCGTCCATAGCGATTGTTCGCCCTTATCACAGCCACCCTTGAGTGGTGGTCTATTTTGTATATACGGTTAATAAGAGCATAACAACTTTGCCTGTCGTCAGGTATGATCCGTACAACCCACGGTATGTTTGTTTCGGTATACGTAGGATCAGGATCACTCGGATTAACAACAAGGATCTCTGCTTTTAAAGTTGCCCTGATGGCCACATGTGAGTTGATATCGTCCAGTGTACCAATCCAGGCCCATACTCCTTCATCGTCCATTTTAACCACCTCATTTGCAGCTGCACCCCACAAGCCAAAATCATTGTGCACCATTAACTTATAAGGGACCCCCCTGTATCCTCCCTTTTCATTGGCCTCCTCAATAGCCATTGTAGCTCCCTGCAACATCTGCATACCCAGGTCAATAAGAATTGAACCTTCCAGTGGCCCCAGAAACCCGATTCTTACCTCCTCCAGGTCGGTTGGAGCTGGTATTTCACGACCGGCACCATAAAACTGCATGGGTGTAAGAAAATGATATTTATAGGCTTTTTGATATTTATCATAACCAACAAGTTCATCAGGTATATTCCCATAATTCTTCGGAGTTTCCTGTCCGTTGACCCATACAAAGGGTAACACCAGGAATAAAAATAAAATTGATGAAATCCTGAATAGTGGTTTCATATTTTAAATTTCATTTTATTTTACATACAGCATAAGCTTCAATTTCAACAAGCAAAGTATTCCAGCAGAGGATGGCCTGTATCCCTGTGCTTGCTGGCAGCGGATCAAGTTCCAGCCACCTGAAAAATGATGTTCTTATCTTGTTAAATTCAGTATAGTCCCTTTCCATATCTCTCAGGTAATTGGTTGTCCTGACCACATCATGCCAGGTCATTCCTCCTGCTTTTAACAAATTGGTGATATTCCGGTATGTGCGCCATGTCTGTGCTTTAAAATCTCCGACGTGCTCCGGTTTACCCATCTCATTCACACTGGCTGTTCCGGAAACAAGAAGTATTTTATAATCACCTGCTTCAAAACTCAGGGCTCTTGAAAAAGAGGATGGTTTCTGATAATTGTATGCTTCATTGATCACCTCGGGGGCATGCACGGCCTGTTTGACGATAGCCGGCCGCTCCCGGTGAATTATGGGATGAATATACTCCTTAATATGATTGTCTTCAGACAAGATACCCAGTTTGATCATCTCATCTCTTTCACCATCTGTCAGCTTATCCAGATTAATAAGTAGTTCCTTTGTATCTATCATTTTGTTATAAGAGTTGGGATTAAATTAATAAAAAAATTTTTTGTATACATGCTAATCATCATTCAACGCTACAGGTTGCCCGCTTATCCCGGTCGGACAAGCAAGTTACGTGTGCAAGTTAATATTTTATTAATCAAAAAGTTAATGATTTTTGTCTGGTTTTTTATAAACATCCAATTATAACCTTAATATTTAATAACCTGCAATTGTCTTAATTAATTCTTTCTCCGCGACTTACACCTTTTGAAGTAGCAAGCCAGATTACGTCATCTTCGGTATCAACACCGATTATAAAATTATGAGAAATGCACGGGGATAACGGAATTTCTTCGATAACAGTGGTGTCCTTCATTACAATAGCCTTACCATCTTCATTGTTGTCATTTTTTTTGTAAGTAATCCATGTATCTCCGTTAAAAGTGCTTAATCCATTATCACAGCAGATAAAGACGACCGGTCCTTCAGCTCTCACAAAGTTGATGAAGTTAGTGGCCAGACCGCTGTCATGATCAAAATAACCTTTCCAGTTTTTACCATCATAGCGGCTCAATCCAAAATAGGTAGCAACCCATAAAATGCCGTCGGCATAAGATGTTGCGGTAGTAATATCGTGGATCACGCCATCGTCCGGTTCCAGGTCAATTTCCATAAAACCATCGGGATCGATATAATCTCTGAAGTGTTTGGTCGCAGTATTGTATTCAATCACTCCCCCTCCCCATGCAGCGATCCATACTTTTCCATCACCGGCTGAAACTGCATAAGTCCATGGTTCATGCATGGGAGCATTCTGTTCCGTAAAAATTTCCCATTCTTTGGTGTAAGTATCATAATGGCCGGCACCGCCGCCGGTTGCCATCCATACATCTTTCCCGAAGCAAAAGACATTGTAAACCAGGTCGTTAGGCATACCGCTGTTGAACTGGTTGAAAGTTTCAAATTTGCCTCCTGACCAGCGGTTCAGACCTCCCAGTGTCCCAATCCAGACATCTCCGGTAAGCACATTCACATCAATTGAAACGACTCCGTCGTGGGCCAGTCCGTCTTCCGTGGTATATGTGCGCCATTTCCCGTTTTCATAAACGGTTAATCCATGATGTGTCCCTACCAGCACCTGGTCTCCGTTTATACGGACAGCATAAGCCTTATCATCAGGCAAACCATCCTTGACAGTAAAATTCTTCCAGTTACCATATACAGGCATCTCTTCAGCACCATTCTTAATATTGTATCCTTTCCTTGCAGCTTCCATGGATTCAATGGTGGTAAAATCCATTATTTCCCGGTCGGATCTGACAGCAGGTTTTTGTTCAGCAACAGATCTCCTGGTCAATATAAGACCAAGGAAAGTTAATCCCAGGATAACAATGATGATAAAGGTGTATTTTACAGCCCTTATTTTGATTAATTTCTTCATAATATGGTGGTTTAGTGTTTTTTAATTTTTGCCTGAAATTCCTGCATTTCTTCCTGATAGTATTCAGGGTCACTTAACGACTTCACATACTCGATCAATTCATTCAGTTGGATTTTTGTAAAATCATTGACAGCACCGTGTCTATTATCAGGAGCATACCTGGTCCAGATTTCTTCAAGTGTAAGCGCCAGTCCGTGGTGCAAATAGGGTGGTGAAGCATAGACATTATTTAAATGCGGTGTGTCAAATAATATTGAATCATCGGTTGGGAGAAGGGTTCCTACATCCGCCATTTGCAAATTTGTATAATAAGGAGGCGGATGGCAGGTAATACATCGGTTTTCAACAGGTATTTCCCTGCCCAAGTTATCGTGTGTCCTCTCAAACAGTGCTTTACCACGTAATTGTATTTCATTTAATTCCCCGTTGGGATTATAAAGCAGATTTGGCGGGTATTTTATTCCGGTAGAAATATATGCCACCAGTGCATCCAGCTCTTTATCGCTGAATGGTTCTGTCCTTGTCAATACCGTGGAAAACCGCATTCCGTCCTGTTTATAAATAGTCTGGTTCTTCCCGTTCCATTTAAAGGGAGGACAATCGGCAATATCCCTTAACGATTGTGTGTTTACCACATTACGTCCCATATCCTTTGAAGCCATATTATATAACAGGCCATCTTCATGTTCGTCGGGGTGACAGGTGTAACAGGCATACTGGTTTTGAAAAGTACCCCTGGCATTGTTAAGTATTCTGCGTCCGTGCCGTGCCACAGTTATTCGCCTGGGTCCGTTCAGGTCAATGGTGTTTATCGTCTCTAGGCTTTCTGTACTGATAACACCAATTCTGTCTTCAAGGCGCTCAGCTACATACAGCAATTTTCCGTCAGAGGAAAGAACAAGGCCTTTTGGATTTGCACCTGTCGGAATTCGTTTGATCACATAGCGGCTGCTGATTCCCAGATGATTGGAATAAAAATTAAGCTTTTCAGTGGTGGATTCAGCTATGAGTGCCCGGATGGAGTCAATATCAATAACTGATATACGATCTACTCCTGCATGAGATACAAAAGCCCGCTTCCCGTCAGGTGTGATAACAATGTCAAACGGATCAGAATAATAGCTATTTGGTTCATCCAGTAATAACTGTATAACCCTTCCGTCCGGCTTTTGTTCTACTACTCCAATGCCATGGGTCATCATAAAACCCCTTTCAACCTGGATTGATGGAATATAATTTTTTGGCCTGATAAGCGTCATCATTGCCAGATCACCTCCAGGTGTAAAGGCAACATTTTCCATCATATACGCTGATTCTATATCTTTCCGGTCAACGATTTGCCGGTTTTTGTCATTTATCACAGACAGCTCGGAAACTATCTGATCACCATAGGGTGCAAGTTGGGCACGCCTGCTTGTTACATATAATTTACTCCTATCAGGAGACATCCCGATCCCTGTAGGATTATTCCCTGCTGACAATCTTTTCCATTCCCTGCCGGAGGAAAGATCAATAACAGATACATCGGAGGTATATGAATTGACAACGTACAGAAAGTGCTCATCTGAGCTCAGGGCAAGACCTGCCGGGCCATTGCCTGTCTTCAGGTTGTCTACTACGCTCATCCCAGCAAGATCGATTACCGAGACATTATCTGACCACTGGTTGCTTACATAGGCTTTTCTTTCGTCACGGTTCAATATGACACTGTGAGGGTGATCTCCAACATCAATTTTATGTAACACCTTTCCGCTTTCTGTGTCAACGACGAGCAGCACATCACCTTCTTCAGTAACGACGAACAATGTTCTTCCATCGCTGGTTAAAGCCATGTTAAAAGGTGACAAATAATCCGCATTAATAAGCCATGCAAGAACTCCGTCTTTCTGGGTATAGAGGTGACACGAGATACAATTCAGCCTGTGGTCCTCAGTAGCTGTCACCCAATTAACATGCTCCCTGGCCCAACGGTGGGTGGGAGAATAAAGACCTGCTCCCAGGATAAGAACGCAAACAGTTATAATCAATATTTTATAATACCTTCTCATACCTATTCTAATTCTACGACTTTCTCTTTAATTTCGGTAATATGTACCGGTATGATTACCGGATCACTTCTTACTGCAACAGGTATCCTGTTAACAGGCACCAGTTCAAGGTTTTCATGACAGCCAACACATCCTCTTCTTTCATTCGGCCGTAAATACAGCCATGAACAGGGGCCATATAAAACATGACCATCCTTATCAAGAGTCTGGATCCGAAACGGGGTGTCTGCAAGAACTTTTAAATAAAATGAACCGTCCTCTTCAACAGGCACAACTCCGTAAGTTGAATCTATTCCCAGCACCTCTATCATAGATGCTCTGTCAGGTCCGGGATTATCTAAAATCGATTGAAATCCCATGAAATGAATATCCTGACAAAGAAGCAGCCCTGTTTTAACATGCATATCCACTTCGCTTGGTAATTTCCTTGGCCGGTCGTATTTAACGGCTTTAACAATATCTGTGATATCATAATCGGGATTATGGTAAACAGCGTTACCAAGACTTCTATTTACAGGATCAAATTCATACAGTGCATAACGTTCTGATTCTGATTCACGGAAAGAAACCATGAATTTACCCGATTGCTCCGGCAGAACAGCATAAAAACTACCGTTGATTCCGGCAGTGTAATTGACCCATGTATGCAAAGGCCGGTTATAATCCACAGAAACAATATCACCTGAAAACTTACTGTTCTCATTTGTTTCAATAAAGTATATTTTACCATTTGATGTTTCCCGCGGATTGCTGATGAGTATAGTACCTTCATTGCCTTTGTAGAACATGTCTGCTTTTGTACCGTCGGGGCGCAAAACCATAAACATTTGATCCCCCCCGTCAGGGAATAATTGCCTGCTGATGGTTAACAACCGGCCATCCTTTAAGACAGTAGTGGCGTAATTTGAATTAGGATGAAAAGTGATCTGCCTGACATCAGAACCATCAAGATTGCAGGTATACAGGCAATGTGCTGTTTTTACAGTATCGTTCTCAGTAAGCCGGGTAAATACCAGACGTCCGCCGGGTAAATATGCCGGATCAATGCAATGACCTTTAAAAGATGTGACCTGGTTTGTTTTCATATTATCCAGGTTCATTTCCCATATCTGCCATAAATCACCTTCATTTTGTTGTCCGGCAAAAAGCATGTATTTCCCATCATATGAAATTTCCGGAGAACAGGCAGAATAGAAACCGTCTGTGAGAACAGTTATCGATTCGGGATTGTCAGTATCGAGGGCTGCAATATGCGCCCTGGAAGGATATCTCCATGATTCCCCTGATATAATATCCGGATGCTGATTATTTCCCGGTACCTGCGTTATAATCAGCCTGCCACTCAGCGATCCGGTTTTACAGGATACAAAGTACTGGCATGACAGGACTAAGGCAAGGATAAAGAGTAATATAAATTTTCGTATAGTAATCATGTGGTCTGTCAGCTTAGGGTTCCTTAACATCAAGAATCTGATTGGCAGGGATATTCTCCAGAACCTGTACTTTCCCGGAAGGCCACTTTATTTCGATCTTTTCGATCATTTCACTTCCGGCCAGGCCAAAATGGATCCTCGGATCATTACATGAGAGATATCCGGTTGTGGTTTTTTTCTGCGCTATTTGTTCCCGGCCACCTGCACTTATCTTAATCCTTGCACCGATTCCATCTCTGTTGCTTGAAGTACCAATCAAACGAAGGATCAGCCAGTTATTCTGATTCCCTTTGTTATTTCTTAATAACCTGCAACTGTCATTCAGGTTCACAACAAGTGCATCCATATCCCCATCATTGTCATAATCACCTATACAAGTTCCACGTCCTACATATTCCTTGCTAAAGTATTCTCCCCTCTCAAGTGACACATCCGTGAATTTTTCATTTCCCAGATTCTCCAGAAGCTGATCTTCATGCCCGTACAGGTGTTTCAACTCACCGTTCGTTTTAAATATATCCACATCACCATCATTATCATAATCAACAAAAGATGAAGACCATCCGACAAACTGAGCACATACCGTGGATAATCCTGAAGCATATCCTCTATCGCTATAAACACCATTCCCTTCGTTTTTATATAACGAACAGTAGGTATCATCAGAAACAAACATATCAAGCAAACCATCATTGTTAAAATCAGCGAAATCTACGGACATACTGACGGTTGCTTCTCCTGCCTGGCTGAATGCTGTCCCGGTCATGGTGCCTCTGTCTGTAAATCCTTTACCACCATCATTGTGAAATAAATAATTTAATGTATGATCATTTGCCACATATATATCCACATATCCATCCTCATCATAATCAGCAGCACCCACACCCATAGCCCTTCCATCTATATCAATGATACCCATACTTTCCGTAACGTCTTCAAAAGTTCCGTCGCCGTTATTATGATATAAAACATCTTTCTGGGCATCATAAGCCATTGGCCCGGGAAAGCCATCGGGAGCATAATAATATATATATTCAGGATCAAAATTCAGGTAATTCCCCACATAAAGATCAAGCAGTCCATCATTGTCATAATCGATCCAGACAGCTCCCACACTGAATTCATTTCCTCCTCCCACGCCGGCACGTCTTGTAACATCAGAAAAGGTTCCGTTACCGTCATTTTTTAACAGTACATTCGATCCATAGTTACATACATATAAATCGGGATAACCATCATTATTGTAATCACCCACTGTAACTCCCATCGTATACCAGGGCCCCCCTACACCTGCTCTCCTGGTTACATCCTCAAAAGTGCCATCCTGCCTGTTCCTGAAAAGATGGTTTTCCGGTAATTTATCAGGCTTTTCCCCATCACTTAAATGTTCTATCCAGGTGCCAGTACAAATATATAAATCAATGTACCCATCCTGGTTATAATCCAGGAAAGAGGCACCGCCAGCACTGGATTCCACGATATTGGTTAAATGATCGTCACCTATGGAGTGGACAAAATCGATTCCGGAATATCCTGTGATGTCCTGATAATAATCGTCTGTTACAGGAGCAGGTGCTGATGCAGGTATGTCCCCGTTTGAAGTGGAAGGATTGTTTTTTGACTGGCAGGCAAAGAAAAATACTCCTGTAAGAAGAATAACGATATTTAATTGAATACTTCTACTTTTCATAATCACCAAGTAAATTAGAAAAAAATCCACCTGAATTTACCAGCTAAAATTAATTAAATTTTTTGACCGGTAGGCAAAGAATATAGCTTCTGGAATTAGCATGAATATGCTCATCATGACCCCTCTTCTGTTCATACAAAAAAGTAAGTTAGTTAGATATATATCCTGTTGAATATACATTTCAAAATTAATTAAAATAACCTGATCAGCTGCTGATATAATTAAGAATCCGGATTATTTATATATGCAGAGCTGCGCTAAAGTACGTCTCGACTTATAATCCAATTTCAATACCATTGATCCAATCAAACAAATACGTCAGGTTTAATCTAATTAAAATAAAGAATCAGATTTATTAACTAATTTTAAATGAAATTAAATAAAAATAACGAGCATTTAAAATTAAATAAAATTAAATAAAAATAAAAGTAAAATCACCCTCAATTACTTGTTCTGAGCCAATTTTTATGGTTTATTGCATGTTCCGCAACAGGTTTGGATTAACCGGAACAGGAACAATCTATCCGGGGATAAATTTTCTGGTTCAGACTCATCTGTAACAGCTTTTCCTTTCTCATCTCCAGGCACCTGTTACAGGAAGAAAAGCGTTCGATATCCCAGAGATCGGCCAATACTGCTCCTGATTTCAGACCGATACCGTATTCTATTACCTCCTCCAGCGATTTGATGTCAGGCTGTAAGAAATAATGAAGATCTGACAAAACATCCATTGCCCCATTTCCTGATCTTACAGGTATAATAGAACATGTAGCCACACCGGCTCTGAATGCAAAATCAATTGATTTTTTTGCCCAGTACACACCTTCTTCTTCTGAGAGAAAAGGTGGACGAAGCAGGATGAATGCACGGGTTGACACACCATGGGAATTGAGGAAACTGACCGCATTTTCGAAATCAATCAATCTCATTTTCTTATTCAACCTGGCAAGAATTTCAGGATTTACCGTTTCCAGACCTATAGCCACCTGCAGCGCTGGTTTTAACAGATCGCGAAAATGAAGGCTGTACCTGCCAATGAAAATCGGATGGCTTTCCACAATGACTGTCTCAAAATGATTCACCAACCGGGCAATTTCCTCATAGTCATCCACCGATATGGCCCCTGGATCAAAGAAACTACCACTGTTGTAAAGTTTGACATGCTTTGCCACTGGTAAATTTGACAGAGCGTATCTTATCTGGGAAGGAATGGCACCTTTTCCTATGGGTTTATCAGTAGTGTTCTTCCATAGATCACACATCAAACAACGAAAAGGACATTCACTGTTGGTTAGTAGGATTGTTGAAACATCATCGATGGCTCCCGGAATTACGCCCTCTTTCTCGATGAAATAGTGATAGGGACGATCCGGATCAACTATATTCTTTTTACCCCGGTGGGATACAATCCATTGATTATCAATACTAAAATCCGGGAATTTACTCATAAATCGCGAGGAATTCCTTCCGGTAGTCTGTTTCTTTTGGGGGGAAATATGTCGAAAAGGTATCCATGGAAGTGGCACCATGCTGAAAACGTCTTTTATTAAAGACAGGCATTTCCATTCCTGTAATGGCTTTAATACCACTTGCCACCACCTGTCCTTTCAGATTATAAAGCTTTTCATGATCCCATTGTGTCAGGTCTATAAATGGAATACCTTCAGAAATCTCTATAACATTTTGCAGTGTATAGGGGCTGAAACATTCAAATCCCAGGGTATCGGAAGTGGTGTATGTTCGCATATAACCCCTGCTTAATCCACCTGAATAAGTTAATGAATGTTTCATTCTGCCCACACCCCATCCCTCATGATACAGCATCAAATTATTCAATACACTGCGGATTGTCAGTTCGGGATTTTCTTCAATCGGGTAATCCTTCATGTTTTCATCACCACCATCTCCGTCAATCATAAACTTCCAGTCAGGATAACGGCAGCGGACACCTTCAAGCAATGCAAGGTTCATCGTAGCAGCCTGTATATCAAGAGGTTTATAATCCTCAACAATTTTTACTGCTTTTTTCCAATCGAGGTCAGAGGATTTTATTTCAACTGGTTCCAGAAAAATCTCCAGTCCAAGTACTTTTAAAAACTCATGGGCCTGTTTCAGATCATCACCTTTACCATCCACATTGAGGGTGAATGCTTTTAACCTTGAGGGGCTTTCTCCAAGCTCCATCAATGCATGATAAGTAAGCAAAAATACCGAGCCGCTGTCAATGCCGGCTGAAAAAGTTACACCGACGGGCCCTGTGGTGGCTCTGAACATCAACCACTTTTTTATTTCATCATATATAGTACCTATATAATATCTGCCTATTTGTTCAACAGTGTTGTTCCTGAACCTGTTCCGTTCCGGTGTGAAAAACCTGGTGTGCACCGGTGCCGGATCGGGACAACCCAGCAACTCAATCGTTGTAATATAATGGGCAGGAGCCATCCTCGTATAGGATGGATGAAACTGATCATCCAGCTCTGCCTGCCTGAGATAATCATATATCGAATCGATACGCTCTGCCAGTACCAGGCAGGGGCCATCTTCCAATTTTGCTATAAAAAAACGCAGGGGACGTCCGATAGATCTTGCCATACGAATGGTTTTTCCTGCCACTGCCACCAGGGCAAATTGTCCATCAATCTTCCTAACAGCTTTTGCATCTCCGGATTTCACTATTTCAATGGCTTCTTCCCGGGACATATTATAGATAATATTCTTTGCCGGATCCGTCAGATCCACAACACGGTTTACATATTCCTGTTTCATTGTTTTATGTATAAGTACTCGTTCAATCAAAATCAAAAAAAATATAAACTTTAATGATGCTTAATAATAGTCTGAATACCCCAGCTGGTCTCTTTAGGCATAACCAGTACATATTAAGAATTTTAAGGCTGGAAAGTTTCATCTTTTCTACCAGTGCTTGCATGAATGTCCCAGCTGGAAAGCCGGGACATTCATATCGTTAAAGCAGATGACAGGAGCCCGGCTTTCCAGCCGGGATATTGATACTATCGATATAGATGAGAGGAACCAGGCTAACCAGCCGGAGCAGAACAATTTTTGACATTACCCTTAAAGCTTGGCTTTCACCGTAAACGCCACTGCTTTCCCCCTGTTAATTCCTGCAATAATAATTGGGGGATCACCATCGAGCCATAACAACGACTCTACCATTCCCTGTAATACAATCCCGCTCTGTGAAGGTGATTTCAGATCACTCAACGGCCTGCCATCCTTGCTCAACAGAAGGATCCCCTTATTTGCATCATAATAACCGGTAGCGATATCGTATGTATGGTCATTCCCGGTTAATAAAACGTCCGGATAGGTGTCATTATTAAAATCATGTACGATTGTTTTTTTGATGGGTGATACCTGTGCCGCCCTTGGCAGTTTCTCCCACCTGAATTGTCCTCCATCATTCCACACAATATAGCTTGATGGAGTATTAACATAAAAAAAATCTTCGACCCTGTTCATCATCGCAGTGTCCAGGATAGCGTCAATGGAAGCATAACTGAATGATTCATAGTTGCCGAAAATTTGCAGAAAATAAAAAGACTGGCCGACAAGTTCGTCGAGATAATTAATAGGATATTCTGTCATAACATCGTTCCGGTCTTTCCAGTAGCCGGTTGATATGGGATCCAGCGTACCATTCATATCCAGATCGAGGGGATAAATCCTGAGCGGGTATTGGTCACTGATGGTAAAACGGTGGTTCTCTCCCAGGTTGCCAAAGATATAATCATTATCCCCATCCCGGTCAAAATCTTCAGCCGTGATTGAATACCAGATACCATGCATGCGCTCAATTTCAGGTAAATTCTGTTGTTCAAGTCTTTGCCCGTCCAGGTTCTTCATAAAAACAGCTGAATTCCACTCCCTGGCAATAAGAAGGTCTTCCCATCCGTCACCATCATAATCACTCCATATCGCATCGGTTACCATTCCCAGTTCAAAACTCCTTGTGCCCTCCGGTTTGAATGCACCATTATCATTAATGAGTATCCATGAGTCAGGGGCAAAAGGGAACTTTTCAATCTTTATTCTTGCCCCGATAAACAGGTCTATATCCCCATCATGGTCAAAATCACATGGTCTCACTACAGAAGCTGAGAATGGCGGTATGGGAAGCGCAGTTTTTGTAAATGATCCGTTATTGTTTACATAGAGATAGTGTATATATACCTTGTCATCACGGTTTTCATAACCACCAGCCAGGGCAATGATATCATCATCCCCGTCGTCATCCGTATCTATTATGGCCAGGTCTGACTCTGCAAATTCTTTAAGATCGGTTAAGCCTTCATATTCTGTTTCCTCGAATTTATTTCCAGCCCGTAAATAAACTTTTGTCGGCAACCTGTTTGTTGCACCAATTACAATATCTTCAAGACCATCATGATTCAGATCTCCCTTCTGCATGCAGGGCCCGATCTGTGAAAACTTGTGAGGGAGTATATTTTGAGAATAATAGAAATCGATAAAATCATACTGTTGATGGTCATATTCTATCGCACTATCAAAGCAGGAGAATAAATAATCAGGGGGAATTGGATTATTCGGATGCTTAACGAAGGGAACAGCATGCTTCTCGTCAATTTCAATACGTTGATTGGCCCGGATATTTTTTATGCTTGAAATATAACCGGTTGATGGCCAGGTAACTTTAATTGAATCAACCAGGATGTTATCCGAAAGGCCGAAATGAACAATGGGATCTACTGAAGAGACATAACCCCTTGAAAGGAAGTGTTCATGGAATTGGTACATCTTACCACTCCACAATTCCACTTTTGCACCAAAAGCATAAGGATTATTCTCTTTCCCGATAAGTCTTATCCGGATAAAATTGCTTTTTTCTTTTTCTTTTTCTATTGTTGTGTTTTTGTAGATAAATGCTTCATCATTCATATTATTCACCACATAATCGAGATCTCCGTCATCATCCAGGTCAACAAAAGCAGCTCCATAAGAATAGGATGGAACAGGTTTAAACCATTCCCCGGTTCTGTTTACAAATTTTAATTCTCCTAAATTTTCATATGCATGGTTAGAAGCTTTGACTGCAGGTAATTTATCGATTATGTATTTGTCAGATGCAACAAAATTCCATACCTCCACTTTATAACGAGTCCAATCCTTATCTGTCATATCTCTTGGATACCCATTAGCGACCACCAGGTCTTTATCCCCATCATTATCATAATCGGCAAATAGTGGGGCCCAGCTCCATTCTGTCTGGTAAATGCCCAACATCTGTCCCACTTCACTGAATGGGACCATCTCACCATTTACAAAGCCATTATGCATATGCAGCATATTTCTCAGGAATTGATGCTCATAACCGTATTTTGCATCGTTTGTAAAATATATATAAGCAAATCCGTTTATAGTTTGTTTTTTCTTGTAATAGTATTCGGGGAACATATCCAGCGTGAATATATCCGGATTCCCGTCATTATTGATATCGGCCATATCATCGCCCATGGAGGATTTGGTCTGGTAAGAAAGGTATCTGGCAATCTCATTTTTAAAGGTCCCATCACGCTGGTTGATATACAGCAGGTCATTGGATACATAATCATTGGATATATAAACGTCAGGATATCCGTCTTTATTCACATCACCCAGCGCCAATCCCAATCCAAAGCCCTCGTAGATAATTCCTGCTTCAATGGTTACATTGGTAAAAGTTCCGTCGCCGTTGTTCCTGTACAGGTCATCATTACTGACCGCATGTCCATCATTTTGTTTCGGTCTGTAGCTGGCAGACAACCTGTCATTCACCCAGTTATTCATCAGGTAAAGGTCCAGGTCACCATCCAGGTCATAATCAAAAAAAGCTGCATGGACAGTATAGCTGTCATCTGCTAAGCCATAGGCTTCGGCCATGTCTATGAACAGCAGTTGTCCATCATCCTGCAACCCCTGGTTAATCCAGAACCTGTTTTTTCTCTTTTCAGCCTCGTTATAGGCAGTACATGTAAAATACAGATCCTTCCACCCGTCATTGTTGATATCAACGAATGTAACACCACTGTACCATTGCCCGTTATCCAGTCCCTCAAAACACGAAGTAATATCAGTGAATTTAAAATCACCCTCATTCAGGTATATCCTGGGAGAAACCTGGTTGGCTGTAAAGATGATATCCTGCCTGTCATCATTGTTTAAGTCTACAATCCCCACTCCTGCTCCGTTGTAGATGTATTCAAAATTCATCACGTGGAGACTGTCAGTCTCGGTGATTTCATTAACAAACTTTATCCCTGTCCGGTCGGAATCCATCAACTTAAATATGGGCCCCCGGGAGCATGAAAATGTGATAAGAATGAGAAATAAAAATAAGTAGTTCTTCATTTCTTCAATTACATCATACAAAAGTGGAAAATAATCATTTATATAATTGAAACTCTAAAATAAGTGAATATTATTTAATTTGTATACAGGTTCTCAGGGGGAGTCAAAACCACATTTTTAATTTAATAACGTAGGAGGTCTTCCAAAGTGTCATTCATAACTTCACCCCATCCCCTATCCCCTTCCCCTGAAGAGGGAAGGGGATAAGGAATCCCCTCCAACCTCCCCCTTTTAGGGGGGAGGTTAGGAGGGGGGTGAAATGATATTTTAGCTAATTATTGACGTTATGACACATCCCCCGATAAAAAAAGAGGCCGTCTTCTAATGGCGGCCTCTTTATATATAATTATGCTAAATTACCTACCTGTTTTGAACCAGTTTATCATTGCTTACGTCGATCTGACGCTGCGGAATCGGGAAGTTTACGTCTTCGGGACCAACGGAGCAACCACCATAAAGGTTGTCACCCCACTCCATTGTCTGCTCGTAAGCAAGGATCCTGTTAAGCTCGGCAACAAGAATAGAAGCTCCCAAGCGCTGCAGGTCAAAGTACCTGTGTCCTTCCTGCCCCAGCTCAAGTTTTCTTTCAAACATAATGGCCGTCATCGCTTCTGTAGCATTGGCAAATGGTGTGGTATATTGAGATATCTGGTAGTTGGCAGCATTTGTAGTCCCGTCATCTTCTTTTACAAAGCCATCAGGATTAGCAGCTCTTGCGCGGATCTGATTGACCTCTCCAAAGCCCAGGTCATCAGAGCCGGTCATTGCTTCACATTCAGCTTTGAGCAGAAGCACATCTGCATAGCGGATCATGCGGTAACCATTGGCAGTCCATCCTGAGGTCCAGTTACCCACTTCTGTCCATACGCCTTCCTGCTCTTTCTTATAGACCTGCTTTTTGCCAACATATGGTCCTGCATAAGTCTGGTCCCTGATCCAGTCAGTACCGGTATGGATACCCCAATCCCAGAAAGGAATGCCTCTTCTGCCAACTGACCAGTCAAGGCGTGGGTCAACAGCACCGGTATATTCTGTGAAAGCATCGGTAACAGTCAGACCCTGGTCATTAATCACCTTTTCACTATTATAGGTATTATCAAGGAAAGGTAATCCGTTGGCATCC
>LJUQ01000145.1 GCA_001304505.1 Bacteroides sp. SM23_62_1 | reverse complement strand
ATATCAACCCGATAATATTGATCCTCACCGGAGGCAGTCCGATAGATATCAGTGATGTGGAAGAGCTGGCCGATGTTATATTATTTGTCTGGTATCCGGGCGAAGAGGGTGGCAATGCCGTCGCTGATATTATCTTCGGAGATGTATCGCCTTCCGGCAAACTGCCCATCACCTTTCCCAAATCCCTCGACCAGTTGCCCCCATATGAAGATTACTCCATGGCAGGCAGGACATACAGGTATATGACAAAAGAACCCAGATATCCGTTTGGCTTCGGACTGAGCTACACATCGTTTAAATACAGTGATGGAAGCATCGAAAAAGAAACTGTAAAAGCAGGAGAAAACGTTAATATCCAGGTAACTTTAGAAAATACAGGGGTTGTCGAGGCAGATGAGGTCATCCAGTTATATATCTCTGATCTGGAAGCTGCTGTTGATGTACCATTGCATTCCCTGAAAGAATTCAGGCGCATCCATCTGCAGCCCGGGGAGAGTACACAGGTTGGATTCACCATCACACCTGAAATGATGCAGATTGTAAATAATGATGGAGAGAGTGTGCTTGAACCGGGTGAGTTTAAGGTAAGTATCGGCGGTTCATCTCCTGGCAGGCGTAGTGCTGAACTTGGAGCAGCAACACCGGTGGAGGTATTGTTTAAAGTGGAAGAATAAAGTGATTTTGTCGTCGGTTTACCGACGGTAAAATCACTTAAAGCTCGCATTAATAATTGGCAACCAACGGAGGCCTTTCGGATTATCTGCAATATGGTTCAATACACCAATCTGAAATCCTTTTGCCTGTTCGGCATGATTGACAATACCAATTGCCACTCCTTTTTGATACCCTTTTATATGGTTAAATGCACTTACCGATAATCCTTTCATTACAGCTTCATCACCTTTAACCCTGAAATATGCCGGAGCCAGGTTTATGCCGGATACGTTTTCACCGCCAACCATTAGGGCAAGCTGAAAACCTTTGATACCAGGCGCTGCAACACCAACAATTGCACAGGAAATGCCTTTCAATGTATTTCCGCAACCTACGCCCAATCCGGCAACTGATAATCCAGTGAGATTCCCTCCTGCCCCTGCACCCAATCCGCCGATGGTAATTCCCTTCACATCACCTCCTGCACCAACCCCCAGGCCACCAAACACAAATCCTGTAAGGTTCCCTCCAGCACCGGCACCCAGACCGCCAAGCGTAATTCCTTTTACATTCCCTCCAGCACCTGCACCCATTCCTCCAAGAGTAATCCCATTTACATCACCACCGGCTCCTACACCTAAAGCTCCGAAACTAATTCCATTCAGGTTATTGCCGGCACCAACACCCAATCCGCCAAAATTGATCCCGCTCACATTGTGGCCGCTCCCGGCACCGATCAGTCCAAGGTTGATACCATTCAGGTCCTGCTTCGCAGCAACACCGGCAACCCCTATCGAGATACCATTCCGGTAAGCTGTCCCGGAGGCTAAAGGTACACCAATACTTAAACCATTTACAGCTCCAGTCTGACGATCATCATCCTTGGCTCCCCAGACAGAGATATTGATACCATTGATCTTTTCAATATCCTTATCAATCAAGTTGATCCTGAGACCGGTGAACCTTAATGAGTTTCCGAAGCTGAGGCCCCAGTGTTTCGCTGGAATACATAGCCCCTGTCCACTCGCTGAGAAAATTGAAAGGTTAATAATCAGCAGAAATAAAAAGGATTTCAACAGATAATTTTTTAAGATTTTCATGACTTGTAATTTATTTTAATTCCAAAGTTTTTAATAAGACGCATGATAGGTCATTAAAGATACAATTTACCTGAAAAATTTACCTGGTTCTAAATATAATATTGTTAATAAAATACTAACCTCAGAGGGCACAGAGATTATCACAGAGAACACAGAGTTCTTTTCTCTGTGTTCTCTGTTTTTCTTCACTCTGTGTACTCTGTGGTTAAATAAATTATACCAACAAAATCCTGATTCAAAGTTCAAAAATAAATAATTACCTTTAGTGTAGTTAATGGTTGAGTAATATGGATAATTTCAGGATCCGGATTTTATTCTATCTGGCTATTCTTATATTCCCGCTATTTTCCTGCCAGAAAGAAGACCCGGAAGATACAAGGACATTCCTGGAAAAACTGTATGATCTTCCCGGGGTGGAAATAACTGAAATCAGTCCCCCACACGGACATCTGTATGCTTTCCAGCTTGATATACTCCAACCTGTTGATCATGATAATCCTGGCGGTCCCACATTCACTCAGAGGGCATATCTGCATCATGTAGATGAAACGCGTCCCATGGTTTTCGGCCCTTCGGGGTATGGTGTCACTCCAAACTCGAGACAGGAACTGGCAAGCATTCTTGGATGTAATATGCTCACCGTTACCCACCGGTTCTTTAAAGAATCCGAGCCGGATCCATATGATTGGGAATATTTAACCATCGAGAAGGCTGCGGCCGATCACCATCATATTGTAGACTTATTTAAGGATATCTATAAAGGAGTCTGGATCAGTTCTGGAGCCAGCAAAAGCGGACAGGCTGTATTATTCCATAAGAGGTTCTGGCCGGATGATGTGGATGCCACGGTAGCTTATGTGGCACCAATTGTATTCGGTACTAAGGATCCCCGTTTTATCACCTTCATGAATAATGTTGGAACTCAGGATTGCCGACAAAAACTTGAAAATTACGAGTGTTTATTATTACAAAAAAGGGACAGTATTATTCCCTATTTCCTGCAGTGGTTCCCCGAAAATAATCTCACTTTTTCACTCGATACCAACGAAGCATTCGAATATGCTGTCCTGGAATATCATTATGCCTTCTGGCAGTTTCACCGTGTGGATTGTTCCCTGGTACCCGGAGATGGTGCCACCTTCAGGGAGCTGGCAGATCATCTCACAACGGTGCTCTGGATGAATACTTTTTCGGATTATTACATGGAATATTATAAACCGTATGTTTACCAGGCACTAACTGAAACAGGATATCCTGCTTATATAACCGATCATTTAAGTGACCTGCTTCTCGATGCCACCGATCCCGGTGCGGAATTCTTTTTCCCGGGAACATTTTCCGGCACTTACGATCCTGCACCAATCAACGATATCAACAACTGGTTAAAGACTGATGGAGATAATATCATATACATCTACGGAGAATATGATCCATGGTCGGCTGCAATGTTTGAACCTACCGCTGCCACAAATGCTATTCGTGTAATCCAGCCACAGGCCGATCATTCTGTCAGGATCGGTGATCTTGATGAAAAAAACCTTGTTATGGAGACTCTGGAGGGGTGGTTGGGGATTGAGATCGTCTATTGAAGCATGGAGCACGTAGAATGAAGTAAGGAGTAGGGAGTAGGGAGATGGAGGGATGGAGGGATGGAGGGCAGTAAGGAGTAAGTGACTCGTCCTGAAAAATGTCTACACAAATTTTAAAATTGCCTCATAAATTAATTGTAAGTTTTGGCTATGAACTCTTCTTGAGTGGGTCCGGTTTTCAACCGGACAGAATAGCGAAAGTGAGAACTGAAAATTCCGGTTTTCAACCGGACATATTCCTAAAACCCTAGACAGATCAGTTCTCAATATTTTAGTACCAGCAGCAAGAGACATGTTGTAAATAGCCGGTATTTAATACCTCTTTGGTTATCAAAATTCTTCAATTTAAAAATAGTTAATAAAAAAAATTGTAAATTGCCCTCTAGTACTATAATATTAATCATTTCAGTCAGTCTTGTATCCCAGGAATATCATAACTGGTTTTGTCCCTGTTCTTCTTCTTCTCTCCCTTTACCGTTGTATACCACCTGAAAAAATTATTCTCCCGGGTGACATTAAAGGACATGTTACCGATACCATCTGGGATTATGGAATCGAAAATGCATATGTTACATTAAACAATACAAATGATACAGTCCGGGCAGGAATTAATGGATTTTATATATTTAAAAACGTTGCTCCCGGTGACTATGAGATTGAAGCTTCATATTATGGTTTTCACAAAAATAAAAAGGAAATAACAGTGCTTCCGGCTGAAACCCATGTTATCAATTTTACCTTAAACCCAATTTATCATCCCGTCATTTCTCACAGGGAATTAGACTTCGGTCTGGATTTAATTTCAATACCGGTTTCTATTTCATACAATGGCCTGGAAAAAATAACTTATAAAATTAAAGCGAATCCGAACCAGGAATGGATTAAGATACAGCCATCAGCCGGGGAATTAGAAAACTCAGACACCCTTGTAGTTACAATATCAATTGACAGAACAGGATTATCAACAGATATATATCAACAACAAATCAATATATCTTGGTACGATAGTTATGATGTGTTTTCTTGGGATTGGTTGAATTTATATGTAAACGGAGTTTTGGGTTCTGAATCAAATATTTATTATAAGGTGATGAAGATTGGCACACAACTATGGATGGCAGAAAATATCAAAGATGGTACTGATATTTGCTGTGATTCTTACCAGACAGATAACGGGGTTATTGAGAAATATTGTTTTGATAATGATTGTGATCCATATGGCGCTTATTACCAGTGGGGTGAAATAATGCAATATCATCATCCTGATACGGGAATAACAGGAATTACCCGGGGTATTTGCCCCGAGGGATGGCATGTACCAACAACAGCAGAATGGAAGGCCCTGATCGACTATCTTGGAGGAGAAAACGTGGCTGGTGGAAAGCTTAAAGATATCGGAATAATACAATATGGAAACGGCCTGTGGCAGGCTCCCAATACAGATGCAACAAACGAATCAGGATTCACTGCTTTACCGGGAGGATGGGTGAATGGCTCCAGGGATTATGTCGGAAATATTGCCAGTTTTTGGACATCACAACCAGGTTTGATTGAAATGTATTCAGATTCTGCAAAGGTAGTGATTAAGAATTTTGATATTTCTTCTGATGGGAATAGTGCACACTCCCTTCGTTGCATAAAAGATCCGTGATATGAAAGCAGAGAGCAAAGTATTAATATCCAAAATTATATAACGCACCCCCTCCCATCATCAGGTACCAGGAACCTCCTCTGATCAGAAAACCTTATACTTCAGATTATATAACACCCCTGCAGAAATCTGAATATTCTTCAGACCGATCAGGTTTATATCATTGGTATAACCAAATTCTTCTTCGGGAGTGAAACTATCATATCCGGCAATTCTATCGAATTTCGAAGAACGGAAAGAACTATTAAAATGATGAGCATATCTGAAATCCACCCTGATATTCAATTTTTTCAGATTATAGCTTAATCCTCCCCCTGCAACCAGCCCAATGTTTTCCATATCAGTTTCAAATGTCGCTAAAATGTTGTCTGAGTTGGAAGATTCTGTAATCCAGTAATTTCCAAAATCATTCGATTTTTCCCTTTGATAGAGAGAAAACTTGCCTGAAATTCCTCCCTGAATATAAGGTTGAAAGGGGCTGTTCGGCACAAAATAGTATCTTGCAAGTACAGGAATTTCAATATAAGTTATTTTTTGATCATATTGATATTGACCGTCTGCCGTACTTTTGATACTGTAATTAAACAGGAACTGTGATAATCCTGCTCCCACCTCAACCGAAATGTTTTTTGTGAGTGTTTTTTCGCCTGTTAAGCCAAATTGATATCCTGTATTTCCCTCCAGGGTAAAAGTGGCAGCAGTTTTTGGAGGATCAGAATAATTCTTTCGAAGTTTCAAAAGCGGAATATTTATACCTCCACTGATACCAATTCGCAGCTCGGGCTGGGAGGTTGATCTTTCCAGCATCAAGCGAAATTCCTGCAAGTCGTCATCCCTGATATTTTCCTTATAATCCGGTTGATATTTGAGTAACTCCTTAACATATCTTTCGGCATCCTCCGGATTGCCTGTCATAATGCTTGATAAAGCTGCCAGCCGGAAAATGTTAGCAGAGGTTTCTTTTGATACCTGTTTCAGTGCTTTTTTACTTTCCAGGCAGGGTTTTAGCATATTCAACGCCGAATCAGCCATTCCATAGTTATATAACCTCATGGCAGCTTCATAATTGCCAGAACAATCCACCCCCTGGGCATTGCCCTGAAATGATACAAAAGATAATCCCAATATACATAGGATAATAATAGTTTTAATAGTTTTCATAATTATATAATATCAAATTTTCGCACTTACCCCCTTTTGATTCCCCCTCTTTCCTGAGAAAGGGGGACAGGGGGTGAATCCTCACTTCTCCCCGGGCCGTTCCAAATCTCCCTTGATATAATATTTCCACTCCTGCTCGCTCAATTCCCTCTCCCCCATCTTTAATTTCAGTTTTGTATAAATACGGTCAATATCAACCGGATGGATATGCATCAGCAGATTATCGCCATATAAAAGATATTTGCTTTCTTCATCAAATGTAGCTGAAAATACTTGCCGGTTGTTTTCATAGATAATTGGTACAAACTTATCTATTTCCTTGCTCCCTATATCCCTCAAATCCCAGAGCATGATTGCATCCTGGCTGGCTGAGACAAGCCAGTTATTATCAGGACTGAACCGGAGATGGGAGACAACAGCTTTATGTTTTACTGTAAATCGTTCAGGGCTTAAACTTCCAGTATAATCAGGATCAAACGGGAAAATGATAATATCTCCAAGACTTGTCGTAACAAACCATTTGTGAGCTGCGTTATAAGCCAGTGTTTGAAATGGCTGTCGAGTCTCACTATTATAGATTATTTCCGGTTCTTTTTCAATAGTATTCAATTCCCAATCAAGTATCTGGCCGGTTGAATTTACAAAAACCAGGTGATCCGGGTTTGCCAGGACAAATTTTTGAACAGGTTCGTTTAACTGTATTTTCGTTATTGTTGTTTGTTTTTCTAGATCCCAGACAAGCAAGGTTCTGTCGGTCGAAGAACTGATTAACCAGCTTCTGCCCGGCACAAATGCAAGGTGAAGCACTCTATTGTTATTATGGTTGTATACTATTTTCTGGTCCGTTGTACCGGTGTCTTTTAAATCAATCAGTATTACACTTCCATCCAGTGTCCCGCAGGCTATTTGTTTGGTTGCATCATTAAATGCAAGTGCACGGACCAGTGACCTTGTGGAAAGACTGATAATAGTTTCCGGTATCAATCCGGGAAGTTTGTCCTGGTTTTGTATCCCGGATAAATACAAAACACCATCTCTGATGGCAGGGACATCTGACACATTCTCCTTTGCCGGTGTTTCCAGTTTTGATACTGAAAGTTCCCCTATTTTATTGCTGAAGATGATTTTCCTGTCCTGTGATACAATTGACCAGATTTCTCCTCCTACAAGAGAATCCGACTCAAATAATAAATAGGACTCCTGCAGGGCTCGAAGGATCTCATTATCATATCTTACAACAACTCCTTCCTGTCCGAAATTTACATAACCATAATCAACCAGATCGTACGCAGCCAGAGATAATAAGGCTCTCAGCGTTTTATCTTCCTGCATCATGATGGATTTGTTGGCCAGTTCTTTACCATTGAACAGATAGAGATAAAACTGTGCTTCGTTGCTGGCCCTGATGGCTTCATTCCGGGCATTTTCCGATTCCTGCCGGGCATCCAGGGCGAGCTGTTCATTTTCTATTGCCCTGTTCCTCTCATCCAGGGCCTGCTGTCTTGCTATTTCAGCCGCCCTGTTTGCATTGATTGCCTCCTGCCTCTGCTCTTCGGCTATTGTTTGCTGTTCAATAGCAATGGCCTCATTTTCTTCCGCCTTATCCCTTTCTTCCAGGGCTTGCAACCTGGCATTTTCAGCTTCCAGATTTGCTCTTATGGCTTCATTTTTTTGTTCTTCTGCAATTTTTGATTGCTCTATCGCTTTTGCCCTTTCATTCAAAGCCCAGATGGTAAAACCTGTCATTATTATGATTAATGCTGCCGCGGCTGCAATAACAATATTTCTTCTTCTCTGCCGGGCCCGCTGGACCTCTTTCTTACTGAGCTTAATAAATTCATTTAGTTCATTATTTAATATCAGCTTGCTTTCATAGATGGCAATATAATTCAGATCGTTATCAGTAAGAAGGACTTTTCTCTTTTCATAGATTTTATAACTGTTATCCAGGAAGGTCTTTATCTCCACCAGCTCCTTCTCAATGGCAGTCATCCTGTCATATATGCGGGCAGCAATGGCATCGTGACGCAATTCATAATATCCCTGTTCATCCTGATCCGTTATAATCCTTACATTTACAAAATATCTCAGGATTTCTTCAATTTGCCTTTTATCCAGTGTATGACCTGTAGTCATAAGAGATTCTGATATATCAGGAAAATTGACCTGTTTTTTTGTCCCATCGGTGGAGATCATGGTTTTTAATACCGCTTCTCCCATTTCCCCATTTGGCATTTGCCGTAACTGCTCATCCAGGAAATCACTCAGGATATTGCCCATCCTGCCCAGTTTTATCAGGTCATCGTGCATGATGACAGGATTATCCGCATCCCTTTCAATAGCAATCCTGTACATCTTATCCATCAGGATCTGCAGCCATGTGAGTTCCAGCCCGTCTGACTGTACAATTAAATGTTCAAGGATTTTATCAGGCAGTCCTTCTTCAATACCTACATTGCATACCTGGCATGGTTTGATAATAGCATCTTTTGCCGCTGACCGGCTCATTCTTTCAATTCGTATCCGATTCTCGTACAACCCGGGTATGAATGGTTCAAATTCAGTGAGGCTGGCAAAAAACTCTTCCCTGATAACAAGTATGATATTTATTTTAAGCCTGCTTTTTAATATTTCGTTCAGGTCGGCTGCCAATTTTTCCCTCTCCTCATTATCTGAGAGTATAAATATTTCCTCAAACTGGTCGAATATCAGAGCAATCGGCTTAGAGTGTTCATAAAAAATATCTTCAAGGATTTCAACTGTATTATCCAGCTTTGCCTTTGAATACTTTTTTATTCCTGAAACAAAATTATCATATGCCCTTTTACCGCATCTGATGTTAAGGGTGAAAATATCTTCCTGTGGGATCTTTGAGATCAGGCCACAGTTGACAATGGATGATTTTCCCGTTCCCGATTTTCCATAGACCAGTACCAGTTTGCCCGAATACAGTTTTCTGAATATTTCCTCGGTTTCATTATCCCTGCCAAAAAAGATATTTTTATCCTCTATAGTATACGAATCCAGAATGTCTGGCATCCGCGATTGCTATTAACGAGATCGCTTAGTTTTTATCGTTGCTGACCCACCCCCCCTCCCTCCCTGCGGGCAAGGAGGGGGGGGAATCTATAAAGAGGTGTGAGTTTAAGCGCTTACTTTTAATTTCTCAACAGACTCTTTATAGCCTGAATAGACAGACTCAGCTGCGAAAAATTCAAAAAACTTCAACAGGGAGTTCAGGGTTTCAAGTTCATTTGTTGTTCCGGTCAGGTTGAACGATCCGCCATTCCATACTGGTTTATATTTAACTACCCTGCCTTTATCCCAGTCAATATACATAAAAATATCAGGGATCCTGTTCTCACCTTCATTTGAATATATCAATACAGGATCCAGGTTAAGGTAATCCACCTCTTTATCTTTTACAATAATGATTGCAGGAGTATTAACTAATTCTGAAAGGATCTTGTTGTAAGCATTAAACTCCGAGCTGTTACCGATGACTTCGGAAAAGGTGTGAAAAAAGCTCGGATCAGTCCATTTACGGTATCTTACTGTGATATTGTCGACATACAGGAATGGATAATTCATAATAAATTCCATACCGGTCAGGATGGTTTCCAGGAGTTTCTCTGTTTCCGAGCAGAAATCCTCTATTATTTTATTTGTAAGTGTGAACTGGGGATGTGACAGCTGGTTCCGGATATTGGTAAGCCTGTCAAATGCTTTCTGTGCTGAACTTTCAGAACCTTTGGTATCCATAAAATATTCCGGCAGTTCTTTAAGGAACATCGGGACATTATTTTCCTGGAAAAGCCTTATTGATTCCCTTGTCAGGGAGATCCACTTCCCGAAGGAGGTCCTGGTAAACCATCCCGGGAATTCTTTCTTAAAATAATCAGGGACAGTAATGGTAGATTTAGTGCAGTTTTCCAGCAGATCGACAATTGAAATCAGGGCAAGAAGATGAATTGTTGTCTCGGAGATTTTCAGGATCTGCCGCAGCCTGTTCTCATCTGAAGCCAGATATTCCTTGGTATTCAGCCTTCTAAATTCTAGCGCAACCGGATAGGGATAGTCATTTTCTATTCTTCTGATAAGTTGTCTGTCCATTGGTTAGCATTGAAATTCAAGAACAGGCATAAATATACAATAATGCTAATATAAACAAAATTAATATATTATGAATAGTGAATTGGTATATTGGTATATTCGTATATTCGTATATTCGTAAATTGGTAAATTCGTGAATTCGTGAATTCGTGAATTTGGGTTGTGCGATTGGTATGTTCTGCCGGTTGCAAACCGGCAGCCATAACCTTTACGGGATTTGTCAGAAAAGGGGTATGTCACAACCACAATTTAAGGCTTCTCGCAATGTCCGCAAAGTTAACACAATGATCGCAAAGCTTTGATTAACAAATATTTGATCTTTGCAAACTTGATGCTTTCTTTGCGAACTTTGCGTGAAAAATCAGTTATGACACAACCCCGTATTTCGGTTCCCGGTGGGTTTGAGTTTTAAATATTTGATGTTCTGATGCCTGCCTGCTTGTCCGCAGGACAGGCAGGGTCGTTAACCGGATATATTTCTTTTTATGCGACGAAAAGACAAACAAATAACCGACAACCAAAAAATTGAGGAAATACTAAGAAAGGGAAGGCTTTGCCATATTGCAATGGCTGACCGTAATGAACCCTACATTGTAACCGTTAATTACGGATACTCAGATAGTGCAATTTATTTCCATTCTGCTTCTGAAGGCAAAAAAATCGATTGGCTCAGAAAAAATCCACGTGTGTGCTTTATGATCTATATTGATGATGAGTTGGTTGACGGCGAAAATCCCTGTCGCGACTGGAGTATGAAATACAAAAGTGTGATTGGATACGGGCATGCCTATTTGATAGACAATCTGGCTGAAAAAGAAATTGGGTTCAATGTATTAATGTCTCAATATACCGGTCAGAAATCATTTTTATTCGATGAAAAGAACCTAAAAGAGACAGCGGTAATAAAAATTGACATTGAGGAGATTTCGGCCAAAAGATCAGAATAAAAATATTCACACTCAAAGCAAATAAGTTACATATCTTCTGGAGACCTTAGAGACCTTTGAATATTCAATTAAAAATTCTATTCTTCCGATAGTTTAAAATCTATCGGGAAAGTGAATGCAATTGCAACTGCTTTTCCATTTTGTTTTGCCGGTTCCCAGAGTGGTGATGATTCAACAACCCTGACCGCTTCTTTATCAAGAAGGGAGTGGACTCCCCTGACCACTTTTACATTAGTAACTTCCCCCTTTGAGTTTACGATCATTTGCACATAAACCTTTCCAGTGATCTTCTTTTCCCTTGCTTCTTCCGGGTAAATCAGATTATCCTGCAGATATTCACGAAATGCTTCAGCTGTTCTCCCCTGAAAAACAGGCATTTCTTCAACCAGAAAGAAAAGATCTTCATCTATATTCTCTGAACGCTCATCTGTAATTTTTGTACTTTTACCTTCAGGTATTTCATACAATTTTCTTTTCATTCTCACATTTATCTCTTTCTGATCGGATTTGATCCGTTGTGTCTCATAACCAACATATGAAAATACCAATATCTGCTCATTACCTGATGTTTCAATCAGGTATCTTCCGCTTTTGTCAGTCATGGTGCCCTGTGTTGTTCCTTCAATAACAACGGCAGCACCGGACAATGGCTGATCAGATTGATCATCCACAACTGTTCCGGATACCTGGTTCTGAAAATTTAATGCAGATGATTCACTGATAATTTGAGGTTTGCTAAAAGCAAAAACCAATATTAGAATGACTGGTAAAACAGACAAAACTTTCAGATATGAGATTTTACTGGATTTGATTTTCGTCATCATGATCATTCTTTTTTTAGTTATAGATTTACTGAAACCATTGGCAAGTCTGAATATTTCAATACCAGTTATCTGGTTAACAAGTAAAGCCTGGTATTTTCCCCTGTCTTTATAACATTTTAATACCTCCCTGTCGGCTTCATATTCATGGATCTCCCTGATTGACCGCTCGTAAAACCATATGACCGGATTGAACCACTGCATAATCCCGGATATTCCAACCAGCATTAAATCAATAAAATGCATATTTTTTACATGTGTCTTCTCATGGATGATGATCTTTTCAAGCTCTTCATCCGACTGATTTGATTTGTTGATATAAATTTTGTTGAAAAAAGAAAAAGGTGTGATATCATCCTTAAGAAAAAACAATTTCAGTCCGTCTTTATTCATAAGTTCATTTTCCTGCCTCATTCTGAATAACCTGATTGCCTGATAAGCCATTCGTGAACCCAGGAAAATGATTCCCGATAAATAAATTACGAATATTACAACAGACCAGATCATTTTAAGATTGACAGATGCGTTATCTCCTGCATAATATGAATTTATCTTTGTAATATCATCATTGAAACCAATGAAAAACAGCGCAACAGGCTGCTCACTGTTTATTGTAAGCAGATTTTCAAAATGAATAAATGGTAATATAAAGGAAAAAACTACTGAACCCAGTAACATGTAACGATTCAATGAAAAAAAGGTCTCTTTGCGCAAAAAAAGCCAGTATATTCCATAAAACAGCCATAGTGCCAGTCCGGATTTGAGAAGATATATCCAGAAATTATTCATTATCGGTTTGCTTTTTTGATTTATTAAGTTCTGCCTCTGTCATCCTCAAAATATCTTCCATCTCTTTCATACTAATATTTTTTTCCCGGGCAAAAAAGGCAGCCATTTTTGGAAATGAATTATTGAAATAATTTTTCATGAAATGCATAAAGTGTACTCTTGCATATTCCTCCTTTTTTATTAACGGGAAATATTCATAGGTAGTGCCATAAGCTTTGTGATCAATGAATCCTTTCTTCTCTAAAACCCTGATGACCGTTGAAACAGTATTATAAGGAGGTTTGGGATCAGGGAATTGATCAATAACATCCCGCACCAATCCCTTTTCGAGTTTCCAGAGAATATGCATAACCTGTTCCTCAGCTTTGGTCAGTTTTTTCATTACTTGTAGATTTGAAATATTCACTTCGCTTATACACAAACAAAGATATAACTATTTTTTCCGTTTTCCAACTGTTTTTATAGTTTTTTAACTAAAATAATAGTTGATTTAAAATTGTTCTGCCAATTTTTTCAGTGCCTCCCCCGTAACCCTGTGAATCAGCCACTCATTCATTACCGTGGCGCCCAGTGATTTGTAGAATTTCAGTGCCGGTTCGTTCCAGTCCAGAACAGCCCATTCATACCGGCCGCAATCCCTTTCAACAGCAAGTTTTGCAAGGTATGCAAGCAGGACTTTTCCGAATCCCTTTCCCCTCTTTTCTGGCTTTACATACAGATCTTCCAGGTACAATCCCGGTTTCCCCACAAATGTTGAGAAATTGTGAAAAAACAAGGCAAAACTTACGGGTTCGTCAAGGTAATATCCAAGGATAGTTTCGGCATATCTTTTCTTACCGAACAGATTCTTTTTGAGATCTTCTTCAGTTGTCACAACCTCGTGTAACAGTTTTTCATAAACTGCCAGTTCCTTAATTAAGCCAAGGATTATCTGAACATCCTCCTCTATGGCATGGCGGATCTCAAATCCCTCAATCCTGGTCTGGATAATTCTTCTTTTATTTTTCATTTCGGAAATATTGAGATTCAACTGATTCTGTAAAGATATCCGTTTTGAAAAATAATTTGTAATTTATGCAAGAAATCAGATCAGGATTTTTAGCGACGAGTGGTATAAGAATTATCAATATAATGTTTTTGTAAAATTACACACCACCCCCTCTGTCAAGTAAACTTGGCATCTCCCCCTGTAAGCAAGGGGAGACCAAGAGGGGGTACTGACAAACCATACCATAATATCCAACACTTTAAACCATGCAACGCGACCTCTTTCACCAGGAATTACCAGATTTTAAAAAGGCAATCATCATCGGTGCTTCTTCCGGGATGGGTAGGGAACTTGCCAGGATCCTGACCAGGAACAATTACAGAGTAGGCATCACCGGGCGCAGGGAACATCTCCTTAAAGAGTTGTACAACGAAAATCCTGCACAATATATTTACCGTGCATTTGATATCAGGGACCTGTCGAAAACGGCAAAAAACCTGAATGAACTTATTAAAGAACTTGGGGGGCTTGATCTGTTTATCATGAGCTCCGGTATCGGTTACATTAACCTTGAGCTTGACTCCGAACCTGAATTTCAGACCATCGACACAAATGTAACGGCCTTCACAGATGTGATCACCTTTGCATACAGGTATTTCCTTGAAAATAAAAAAGGGCATATTGTTGGAATAACCTCAATCGCTGCACTTAGAGGAAACAAAAGTGCTCCTGCTTACAATGCCTCAAAAGCCTACCAGGTGAACTACCTGGAAGGGCTCCGCCAGAAATCCGTTTCCCTGAAAATCCCGATATATATTACCGACGTACGACCAGGATTTGTCGCTACGCAAATGGCAAAAGGGGAAAACCTTTTCTGGGTTGCTTCCCCGGAAAAAGCTGCGAAACAGATATATCGCGCTATCCGCAGGAAAAAACGGAAAGTCTACATAACCAAACGCTGGAGGATTTATGCCTGGCTAATCCAGCTTTTCCCTGCATTTATGTATGAGAAAATCTGAGCATTTTTGTTCCATAGGGATAAACATGCACTCATCCCCTAACCCACTACCCAATCTACCTTGCTACTTTGCAACCTTGTAACCTTGCTTCCTTGCAACTTTAATCTTCTATCCTATAACCTTATACCCTAGTTAACAACCGGGTTTGACTTTTTCTATATTCCTTATTACCTTAGGATTTATAAAAATCAAATCAAATGTCACAACAATCTGTTAATACAGCGTGTGTACATGCCGGTACACTGGTCGACGAAAGGACAAAAGGAGTGAACACGCCCATTTATACCTCAACTTCTTTTGCATACCTTGACCTTGAAGAGGCTGTTTACCCCCGGTACTTTAATGTTCCCAATACGTTAGCACTGAACAGTAAAATCAGTATGCTGGAACATGGTGAGGCAGGACTGGTTTTCAGTTCCGGAATGGCTGCTATCAGTTCCACACTCCTGGCATTTTTAAAAAATGGTGATCATGCTGTTTTTCAGAAGGGATTGTATGGCGGTACTTTTGTAATGGTTACCAGGGAACTGAACAAATACGGTATTGATTATGATATCACTCCTGATAATGATATATCTTCCTTTGAAAAGCTCATCAAATCAAATACAAAGATAATTTTTATCGAGACACCATCTAATCCATTGCTTTCCATAGTAGATATAACGATTGTTTCTGAACTTGCAAAATCCAGAGGATTGATTTCAGTAATTGATAATACGTTTGCTTCCCCTGTGAACCAGAATCCTATTGATCTGGGAATTGATATTGTCCTGCACAGTGCAACGAAATATCTTGGTGGGCACAGCGATATCTGTGCCGGTGCAGCTATATCAACCAAAAAATATATAAAGAATATCAGAACTACTGCACTAAGTCTGGGCGGCAGCCTGAATGCCCAGACATGTTACCTGCTTGAGCGCAGTATTAAGACACTGGGCATCAGGGTTGAACGGCAAAACCAGAATGCTCAGAAAGTTGCTGAATTTCTAAAGTCACATCCCGGAACAGAACAGGTTTATTATCCTGGACTGAGGGATCATCCAGGACATGTTATCGCTGCCAGGCAGATGTCAGGTTTCGGAGGAATGTTGTCTTTCGAGCTTCTTTTTGCTGATCCCGTCAAATTTCAGAAAAAACTGAAATTGATAAGACCTTCCGTAAGTCTTGGTGGTGTCGATACAATTATCTGTTCCCCGGTCATGACTTCACACAGGCATCTGAGTAAAGAAGAAATGGAAAAGGAAGGGATCAGGAATAATTTACTGAGGCTATCAGTTGGAATAGAAGATGTGAAGGATATTATAGAAGATCTGGAGCAAGCATTTTGAAAGATGAAGGATGAATGATGAATGGATGAATTCTTGTAATTTCCCAGACTCATACACCCCTTTGATTCCTCTCTCTCGAGAGAGAGGGGGAACAGGGAGGTGAGTACAATAAAAGTGTTTAAGGATTACCGTATCTTTAACTGATCAATACATTTAATAATTCTATGATCCCAATCCTCGATTTTGGAACTGTTTTCGGGAAAAGCATATTTCAGCCATTTGGGCTGTTCAGGGACCTGGCAAAATCGGAAAAGAACCATTTTTATGGATGGGTATATTGCCTAGGCTTTTCAATTCTGTACAGCCTGACGGCACTCCTGCTTTATTTGAGGGGATGGCAGCCGGTTGTAACACCCGTGTTAAATTTCCCGATTGAAAAATATTACCTGTACCAGACATTTTTTACCATACCTGTAGCCATATTTGCCCTGGGATTGGGTACTGTCCTGGCATACTGGTTTTCCCATCTTTTTGGCTCTGAAACAAAACTGATAGAATATTGGGGACCGGTATGTGTTGCGTCGGTCATTCCATTACTTTTTACTATGTGGATACCGGAGACATTCTTTATCCCATTTCTTGAACCACAGACCACCCCGGCCCCTCCTTACGACATGATTCGCATCCTGGCTGGTTCTGTTTGGACTGTTATCCTTATCATCATTGCAGTTAAACATGCTTCAGGAATGAACTGGTTTAATTCCATCATAACGGGGATTATTGCTGCAGGTTGTATCGGATCAATTATGGCTTATTTTTTCCGGTGATTGATCATTGGTTAATTCAGTGGCGCTTTGATAACTTTTCGATAGTGAAATGTATATTCAGAATTAAGGTCATCCCGACGAGCGAAGCGACTGAGGAACCTCGTCGGATCTCAGATAATCATATTTATTAGTGCGCTCCAGATTTTTGCTTACTGTACCCGATTACGAGTTCCCTCCTCGCTTCGCTCGTCGGGATGACTTACTTCCTTCCACTGTTTATTATTCATCCGATATCATAGAATCGTAGTATATGGTTTCTCACATTGACTCTGAAAAAGAATCAAAAAGAATGATAAACCATTAAACCAGGATACAGTTATTCCATTATTTCTTTATTCCATATATTTACATCTTACTTATAAACAATATTCCATGGCCTTCAATATCGAAGAATCCGATCTTGAAAAATTCATTGTAATTGGCGATCGGGTCCTGATCAAGCCCAAATCACCACAGGAAAAGACAAAATCCGGATTGTATCTCCCTCCCGGAGTGCAGGAGAAAGAAAAGATACACAGCGGATATGTCCTGAAAGTTGGTCCTGGCTACCCCATACCGGCAATCCAGGATATGGATGAACCATGGAAGGATAAAAGCGACGATGTAAAATATGTCCCCCTTCAGCCAAAACCAGGAGACCTTGCCGTTTATCTTCAGAACAGCAGCTATGAGATTGAGTTTAATAATGAACGGTATGTGATCGTACCACATTCAGCAATTCTGCTGTTGATAAGGGATGAAGGATTATTTAAGAAATAGGTTCTCGGTTCTCAGTTGGTGTGGGTTTTGGGTTTGGGGTGTGATTAACCACAGAGCACACAGAGAATTGTAGAGGGCAACAGAGTGTAGAAATTATTCCTGAAACTTTTCACACTCAAATCCTCAACTCAAATACACCAATAGTAATATTCCAACATTCCATTATTCCAAGCTGTTTATTTTAATTCTTCAAAATAAACATTACATTTAAATATTCAATCTAAACACACAAATAATAAAGAAATGAAACATGCTTTATTTTCATTGTGCTTTTTATGTATCCTATTTACAGGGATTAAGGTGGTAGCACAGGATGATCCTGTATCTAAGGGATTGGATGCCATTACAAAAGAAGCCGTCGAGGGGCAACTGGAATTTCTGGCTTCTGACTGGACCCAGGGACGTGAAACAGGAACGCCGGGTATATATATGGCTGCGGATTACATCGCCAGTATATTTAAAATATATGGATTACAACCCGGAGGAGACGAAGCCTGGACAAGTGTTTCCCGCCAGGAACGAATGGCAGGTAAAAGGCCGGAGAGATTCCGTACTTATTTTCAGAATATTGATTTTATTGAATATTCCGATGGAGGTAATCATGAATTCTCTTTATCCTCTGTTTCCGGAGCAAGTAAATATAATTTTAAGCATCAGACAGATTTTCAGGTTCGCCCATCGGATGTTGGAATTGAGGTCAACGCGCCCATCGTTTTTGTCGGTTATGGATATGTGAACAAAGAGCATGCATATGATGATTATAAAGGGATTGATGTCAATAATAAGATTATTCTGTGTCTTTCAGGTTATCCCGGGTATTCAGATACAACATCAAAAGCATACCGGATTTTCAATAAAGATGAAGAGATCAGTGTCTATCGCTTATCAAGGGATAAAAGCAGGATTGCAAAAGAAAAAGGTGCTGTTGCAATGATTGAGGTCAATCCAGAATATGACCCGATGAGTAACTGGGCAGATAATATACCCTTTCGTTATAATACCCGGATGTATGAGGGAGATAAGCCTCTTACACCTTACAGGACAAGGATGATCATCCCAGGAGATACTCTTTCGGATAATCTGACGACTATCTCGGTAAGCAAGAGGGTACTGACTGAGTTGTTAGATGGAAGTGGGATCAATATTGTCCAGTTCGCTGAACAGGTTAAAAATACTTTAAAACCTGCTCCAAAGGATATACCCGGTAAGAAAGCCTATCTTAAAATCAATGTTAATTCCAGGGTTGTTAAGGTACGTAATGTGATCGGGATAGTTCCAGGAAAAGACACTTCAAGCATCATTGTTATTGGAGGACATTATGACCATCTTGGCATGCAGGAAGGTTTTATCTGGAATGGCGCAGATGATAATGCTTCCGGAACAGTCGGGGTGATGACCATAGCAAAAGCATTCCTGGCAACAGGTGTTAAGCCTGAAAAAACTGTTGTTTTTGCAGCATGGACCGGTGAGGAAAAAGGGTTGCTCGGATCCAGTTACTTCGTTGATCATCTTCCTGTACCAAAAGAGAATGTTATAATGTACCTGAATTATGATATGATATCACGCGATAATTCTGACGATACACTGGGAGTAAAATGCAGCCTGACCTATACATCAGGTTACAAATCCTTTGAAGAAAACACTAAAAAATATAATGAAGATCACCAATTTGGTCTGGATATTTCATTCAGGTCACGTCCCCGCCCAAGCGGTGGCAGTGATCATACACCTTTTACACAGAAAGATATTCCGATCATTTATTTCATGGCCGGATTTCCTGAAGAATATCACCAGGCCGATGACCATGTCGGACTTGTCAACTGGGACAAGATGGTGAAGATTATTAAACTGGGATTTTTAAATACCTGGGAGGTTGCAAATGGAGAGCTGATCAAGGTTCCGGTAACTGAGAGTGAGCGTGGTTCAAGGGGGGACTATTTCTGAATGCTGAGTGATGAGTGGTGAGTGGGGAGGGGTGAGTGAGGAGTTTGAGTTTATTTAACCACAGAGGGCCACAGAGAGTTATTCTCATGGCTCTCCTAAATCTTTGTGGACCTCTGTGACCTTAAATAGATAGAACTACAATTTACTATTCAGCTTTTCCAGATATTCCTTCACAGTTTTTTCGTCACTGCAATCGACAATTCCGGCCAGTGTGTTTCCTTTCAGGATTGTATAAATATCTCCATTATAAGGATCGGAAATCAGAAATGTCCCATCTTTAACTTCCAGTTCCTGTTTGGTGAACTTCAGATACTTTCTGAGCATTTCACTGACTTCCTCCGACTTTTCAGTCCTGATAACAAAAACCTGAAAATCCTCCCCATCCTCTTTATAACTGGCAGTAAACGCGGAATGCAGAAAATCAAAGCCCAGAAAGTTCTCAGCTATATAATACTCACTGTACGGAACCATTCCTGGAGGGAAAATCTTATAAATGCCAGGCCAGTTGTGATCCTGCTGCAGGTGTTGCTGCATATTCTTCGCGATTTTAACCAGGGCTTTCTGGGCATTATCACCCTGACTACTCGTTGTAACTTTAATATAATAATTACCACACAGGAAGTTAAGTGCACCTTCTTCGAGATAACCCTGGGATCCGATATCAATGAAATTGTAATCGGGGCTTCGTTCTGTAGTATAGATACCAAAGGTATTATTAAAAGTACTGTGGCGGTATAACTCGACACGAATATTTATGCCTGCATCATTTTGATAATCAGCCAGATGAAGGTCTATAAAATCATAACTCAGGTACGAATCCGCTGCACCATCGATCAGGTCCCACAGGTTGGATGGTATATATATCCTTTCATTCACTGTTAGTTTCCACCCTTCTACATCCGGAAAAAGTTCAGTGGATACCGGATCATTTGAAGAGACGAAGGCGGCACTGAAACAAATAATCAGAAATGTTAATACTGTTTTTTTCATGGTGATGTATTTTGAGGCAAAGTTACATCAATATAATGAAAAAGGATTGCGTTAAGAAACCTTTGTGTTCCTTTGTGGTGTACTATGAGTCCTTTAGTGGTTTAATTGATTTTATAACCACCAAGTGCGCAAAGGATTTCACAAAGGTCACAAAGGTTTGCTGGTATGATAAATTATTAATCAGGTTATAAAATCCTGAGGTACATTCCTGAGCCGGGTTATT
>LJUQ01000144.1 GCA_001304505.1 Bacteroides sp. SM23_62_1 | reverse complement strand
TGAATATGCGTTGCAATCTGAAGAACCGGATATGTTAACACCAAGGTTTCAATCATACCTGGCATTAGCATATCATAAAACAAAACACTATCAGCAAGCCCGGAAGATTATCAATCAGCTAATTGAAATGAGCGATACGACTTCAGCCGGGAGTCCGGATTATTTTACCGGCTATTATTATAGCGGGATTCGAGAAGTGGATTCTGCCTTCTACTGGCTTGAAAAAGCATATAAAACACGCAGCCCGGAAATGCCATGGCTGAAAGTAGATCCTGTTTTCAATAACCTTAAAGATGACGACAAATACTGGGATCTGTATGAAAGAACTGGTCATAAGGCGTATGATGAGTATATGGCGAGTATGAAAGAATAGTAGACATCTCATTGTAATCTCAGAAAAAATGTACCAAAAGTAATATAACTTGATTTTGCATGACAATCTGGTCAGCCGAAATAAAAGAACTTGAAACCTTATCCACCTCCATAAAAGGCCGGTTTCCTGAATTGGAGAAGGAACTGGAAAGGTTGATTAAAGCCGATGATGAGAACATGGTTCTACTCTATTCCAGGAGATGCCTTGAAGTGATCATTACCGACCTGTGCGAATGTGAATTAAAAAGACCACGAAAGACTGAACCCCTCAAAGGAATCATTGATAAACTCCACCATGAAGAAAAGATACCTTCTCATATCATTGCCTCGATGCAAAACCTTAACAGCTTATCAGCATTCGGTGCACATCCAAAAGAATTTGAACCGGAACAGGTAAAACCAGTTCTTAATAACCTGACAACAATTATCAAATGGTATCTGAAATACAAGGATGCTAAAATAGATATTAAAGCAAAGCCCGAAGAAGTAAAAGATGAAGCCAAGGTTCCTGATGATTCAACGAAACAAATCCAGAAACCAAAGAAAAGGTTGATATTATTACTTTCCGTACTTGCACTGGTTGTTGTGATTGTTGTGGTGGCTTTGTTCGTATTTAACATTATTGGGAATGAGAAGCAGATTGGGGAACTTGAAAAGTCTATTGCCGTATTACCTTTTAGATCCCTAAGTGATGAGCCCGAAAAACAATATCTTGCGGATGGTATGATGGATGCAATTCTGCTTCACCTGTCCAAAATTGAAGATTTACGGGTTATGTCACGGACATCTGTTGAACAGTACCGCAAAACGGATAAAACATCGGGTGTTATTGGTAAGGAGCTTGGCGTGACATATCTCCTGGAAGGTAGCTTCCAAAAGTATGGTGATAATGCAAGATTGATTGTCCAATTAATTAAAACCGGGGAGGAAGGTCATGTATGGGCCAATGATTATGACAGGGACTGGAACGATATTTTTTCTGTCCAGAGCGAAGTTGCAAAGGCTATTGCAAGTGAATTGCATGCTGCAATTACACCTGATGAAAAGCAGCTTATTAATAAAATTCCAACTACCAATCTGAAAGCCTATGATCTTCATTTGCAGGCACTGGATTTTTATTATAAGTATATTTTTAGTAAAGACAGAAGCTATTTGGAAAAAGTTACTCAATTAGGTTACATTGCTCTCGAAATTGATCCTGAATTTGCCCTGGCATATTACTGGCTTGGTGCCAGTTCTTTAAGTGACAAATATATGGCAGGTTATCGCAGACCGTTTTTTCTTGACACAGCATTGTTCTTTTTTAATAAAGCATTAGAGCTGGATCCAACTCTTGCAGATGCATATTCAGAGAGAGGTTCTTACTACTTTGAAAAAGGTCAGAGACAGAAAGCTATAGATGACCTGCAAAAAGCTATCAGCTTATCACCCAATAATTCAAAGGGATATTATTATTTAGGTTCCATGTATTACTATGACAGAGATAATATAAATGCTCTTATTAGTCTTAAAAAGGCTGAAAAACTGGAAAGGGCGAACGAAAATTTAGCGTATATATATGCTGCTATTTGGTTTACATATTTATCAGTCGGAGATATTCAAAAAGCAGAAATATATCGTCATAAAATCCAACAATTAAAACTGATTTTACCTGGTATGGACACATGGATACCTGAAATACAAGGCAACTATGATGAGCTTCTTATTACAGCAGAAAAACATATAGCCCTCCAGCCGGAGGAAGGAAGTTGGTATGTAGATAAAGCCCAAGCATTACTTGGTCTGGGAAGGATCCAGGAAGCTGAGGATTGCATCAGAAATAGCATAAAGTATTCCGGAACTGATCTAAATAATACACACCGGGTTGGAATTGTTTTATGGATGAACGGTAAAAAGGAGGAAGCAATGGAATATTTCAACAAACAGATCGATTTTTGTATAGAAAGTATAAAACAAAAGGATCCGTACGGTACCAATAATGCAGCTTATGACCTGGCAGGTGTTTATGCTTTTCTCGGAAATAAAGAAGAAGCGTACAGATGGCTCAGGGAGTATGAAAAAATTGGTTTTTCGACTGGTCTACATGAATATATAAAAGTAGATCCCCTGTTCGACAATCTCAGGAATGATGAGGAATTTAAAGAGATAGTTAAAAAAGCAAATGATGAAGCTGATAAGATCAGGGTCAGGATTAACCAGCTGGAGGAGCAGGGGATGTTGTAGGCAAAAATATTATGATATTTAATTTATTCCTTTTTAAATATTAAAGTCGCAGAAAGAGATTTAGAAAAGCAATGGATTCATTTTTGATGGAAGCAGGTTTAAAAGATATGACCAAATTATTATCGTCCTTACAAACCCAAAATTAATTAAGGTATTCATCTATTCCTTTAAAATCTCCATTTTCCTGATCAAGTCTTTGTCTCTTTTTTGCCTCCCGAAACACATAACCACTCCTTTTCCGTTTCTTTTTATCTTTTGAACCTTTGGGCCTCCCTGGCACTTTTCCGTTCAATCGTGCCCTTCGTATGCCCTCAATGGTCCGCTCCCGAATCAGATCCCTCTCAAATTCTGCAAAAGCACACAATATCTGAAAATGAAGTCTTCCGGCCGATGTTGAAAAATCCAGGTTTTCTGACAGGGAAATGAACTTTATCCCTTTTTCAGTCAGTTCTTTCACTTCAAGGATTAATTCAGTGCTGGACCTGGCCCACCTGTCAAGTTTATATATTAATACTGCCTGGTATTTTCCTTCGCGCAACTTATTTAATAATTCAGCCTTGACCGGCCTTGTCTTCCGGGTGCTTTGTACTTCAGTAAGAACATTATAATTCCATCCCTAAGCGGTGCATTTTTTATGGGTTAAAAAATGCACCAGATAATGCACCGCCAATATGCATTTTACTGCTTCATTATGCACTACCTGAAAATAAAAACGTCCTGTAAATCAACCAGTTTACAGGATGTTGCTTTTAATTGCGTTATTTTCAGCGGAAAAGAGGGATTACTCGCTCACTTCGTTCGCTCATGATCCCCCAGGAGAGGTTCCTGCAAATCCAAATCAATCCGCCCTTCGGCGGATTATTTTTATTTTGTTTTCGAACCCTCATTAAAGCAAGCTTAATTCGGGTTCTCATCAAAATAAAATCCCGCTGGCGCGGGATTGATTTGGTTTTGCGGAGAAAGAGGGATTCGAACCCCCGGTCCGCCGGTAAGCGGACAACGGTTTTCAAGACCGCCGCATTAGACCACTCTGCCATTTCTCCGGAATCATGTAACAAGCTTATTTATAGAATTTCTCAAATCTCACTCCCTTTGCTCACCCCCAGCCCCCCTCTCTCCCGAGAGAGGGGGGAACGAAAGGGGGGTGAGTCCTTTTTCTCCGGTGCAAAAATAGAATGTTTTTTTTTATGAGTACTTGATTATTTCCAATTTTACCATTCAGGTAGCTGATATACAAGTGAAATAATATCATTTAGAAACAATTCCCACGCTCACTCCCTTTACCCACTCCCCCCCTCTCTCCTGAGAGAGGGGGGAACCAAAGGGGGAGTGACTCCACAGCTCTTACCCGTCGGAATTCGCTATTAACAGCCGATTCCATAGGTTTTGTGAACAAAAACCCTGTATTTATCAACATTTCTGTAATTTTTTTCGGCTCAGACTTGCTAAAGATGAGAAATAGTCTATATTTGTATATAAATTTGAATTTTTCAGAAAATGTTTTACTAACCCTAAAATTTTATTGTTATGAACAAAGCACAACTTATTGATGCAATTGCCAGCAGTGCCAAATTAACTAAGGCCGATGCTAAAAGGGCTCTTGATGCTTTTGTTAAAACCACAACAGGTGCGCTTAAGAAAGGTGACAGGGTAGCGTTGGTTGGTTTCGGTTCATTCTCCGTTGCTAAAAGAAATGCAAGAACAGGTAGAAATCCACAAACCGGTAAGCCTATTACTATTGCTGCAAAGAAAGTTGTAAAATTCAAGGCTGGCAGCGAACTTTCAGGTGCTGTCTAAAAAATATCAAATTGTTGGAAGAGGAGCACATGGTGCTCCTTTTTTTTTATACTACCGGCATGTCTGAATCACAGAAGAACCTGATAACATACCTCTCGGGTTTTATTACACCCAGGAGAAAACAGCTGATGGATAGTGTCCTTGAGAAAAGAACCAGGTATATTACTATTGCACTGGAAGATATATATCAGCCCCATAACGCCAGTGCTGTACTGAGGACATGTGAATGTCTCGGAATACAGGATGTGCATATCATAGAAAATAAAAACATCTACCGTATCAATCCAGATGTTGTGCTCGGCGCAACCAAATGGATTACCCTGAAAAGATATAACCATTCGGATTACAATACACCCGATGCTATTCATCACCTCAGGGCAAATGGTTACCGGATTGTTGCTACATCTCTGTCAGAAAAATCAGTCCCGCTGGATCAGTTCGACCTGGAGAAAGGGAGGATAGCTATTTTTTTCGGGACCGAGCTCACCGGGCTGACAGATGAGATGATTAACCTGGCAGACGAATCAGTGAAAATTCCTGTGTATGGCTTTACCGATAGCTATAACATATCAGTATCAGCAGCTATCATACTGTCACATCTTGTTCATATTTTGCGTAAATCAACACTACCCTGGCAGCTTAAAGAGGATGAAAAAGAAGAGATCGCCCTTCAGTGGCTGAGAAAATCAGTTAAACGTGCCGATCTTCTTGAAAAGAAATTCCTTGGATCAGAATGACCTTCCGCATGCATATAAAAAATTCCACGAAAGAATATTTACATATTCAATTATTAGATTTTAAATAATTTCCTATCTTTGATGAACTTGATGAATCAGGTGATTAAGCTTAAAATCTGTTTGATAAATAACACCAAACGGAATGAACTGTATCATTATCGAAGACGATCCATTATCAGTCAGAATAATCCAGGAGTTTATTCGCAAAACCACCGAACTGAGCCTGGTTCATACTTTCTCCAACGCTATTGACGCAATCAATACCCTCCGGGATGAGACCAACATAGATCTTATTTTTCTTGATATAGAACTGCCTGATATGGATGGTATGGAATTTCTTGATTCCCTCACCGATCCGGTGGAGGTGATTATCATTTCATCAAAAGGGGTATATGCTGCTGATGCATTCGACTACGAGGTAACAGACTACCTGGTCAAACCGATTACTTATGCAAGGTTCTACAAGGCCATACAGCGTGCACGCAAACGTATGGAGAGGGAAAGACTGGATAAGATCGGCAGGGATGAGATATTCATTAAGAAAAACTCCACACTGGTCAGGCTGAAGTATGATGATATTCTGTGGATTGAAGCCCTTGAGAATTATGTAATTTTCAATACTTTTTTTGAAAAATTTACCATTCATTTCACGATGAAAGCCATTGAACAGAAACTGCCACAGGGGAAATTTACAAGGGTCCACAGGTCCTTCATTGTGAACACCAGCAGCATAGATGTGATCGAAGATAATTCGGTCCTGATCAAGGTTCAGGATGGCACAAAAACGATACCAATCGGAAAATCTTACAAGGATAAGCTTATGGGCGATATTAATCTGATGATCAAATGATATCATCCATCACCCACCCGTACAATCCAATCCATTATTTATGATCTCCAACAGGCAATTATTTCTTCAGTTTGTTGCCCAGACCTCTGATATGCCGGCTATGCTGGAGATTGAGAAAGCAGAAGGAATCTGGCTGTTCAGTCCGGACGGCAAAAAATATGCTGATCTTATTTCCGGGGTATCTGTCAGTAATATTGGTCATAATAATCCATCCGTCAACCGGGCTGTGAAGCATCAGATAGACCGGTACATGCACCTGATGGTATATGGGGAATATATACAGGTACCACAGGTTCAACTCGCCAGGTTACTTGCGGAGAATCTGCCCGTCAGTCTGAATTGTACCTATTTTGTGAACTCGGGAAGTGAGGCTGTCGAAGGAGCAATGAAACTTTCCAAGAGGTATACAGGAAGGCCGGAAATCATTGCTTTCAAAAATGGATATCATGGCAGCACGCAGGGAGCGCTGAGTGTGCTGGGGGATGAATCCTTTAAAAATCCGTTCAGGCCTCTTATACCAGGTGTCAGTTTATTGCAATTCAATAATTTTGATGATCTCAACAGGATAACCGAACATGTTGCGTGCGTTATTGTTGAACCTATTCAGGCGGAGGCCGGTGTCCGGATGCCTGAAGATGGTTTTCTTAATGAATTGCGCAATAAATGCAGAGTAACAGGTAGCTTACTTGTTTTTGACGAAATACAGGTAGGCTTTGGCCGGACAGGGACATTATTTGCATTCCAGGATTATGGTATTGAACCGGATATCCTGGCACTGGCAAAAAGTCTTGGTGGTGGACTTCCACTTGGAGCATTCATAGCATCCCGTGAGTTACTTGATGTTTTTAAAACAGATCCTGCCCTGGGACATATTACCACTTTCGGGGGACATCCTGTCTCCTGTGCAGCCGGCATAGCCTCGCTCGAAGTCTTGTTGCAGAAAGGGCTCATTGAAAATGTCAGGGAGAAAGAGCAATTATTCAGAAAAAATCTTATCCATCCCCTCATCAAGGAAATCAGGGGTAAGGGGCTGCTGCTAGCAGTTGAACTTGGTGATACGGAAAAAACAAAAAAAATGATCAGAAAAAGTATGGATAATGGTATCATCCTGGATTCATTTCTTTTCTGTCTCACTGCCTTCCGGATCTCCCCACCACTGACGATTACAGAAGAAGAGATAAAGGAAATATGTGAACGCCTGATTGAGATCATGAATGTATTAACAGAATAAAAGTATCAGCAGATCAGCTCCAGCCTCAAAGTATTCCACCCCGGGTGGACAATTTTTCACTGGTTTTTACGGTTTAATTCACACAGATGGGAGATTTAAATTAATTTTATCTGCTGTTTCCTGCGATTTTATCTGCGCTAATCCCTGCCTGCTTCACCGGCGGGAGGTTTTGGCAGACAGGTACGAAAACAATGATAAATACTGTTTAAAGTTACTTTGTTAACCAGGTGAAAATTATCAGAAAAAATATTATGGTTTCTTTATTCCTGTTTTCCTTTACACTTGTTTATAACCAGGAAAATTCAGAATCAGGAATTGTTGCCGCTGAAGACCATCTGAAAATCAGTTTTGAAACATTATATACTGCACCAACCGATGCTGAAAAAGAAAAACTGAACAGGGAAATTCTGGATACATTTGAATCTGTCTTACAAAATCCCCTTGCCTTCGATTATCCATTTGATTCACTCAGACGTATCGGTAAAATATATTCTCCTGACCACAGAATCAGATTAATTACCTGGAACATACCCGCTCAGGATGGTACTCATACATGTTATGGTTTTATTCAATCCAGGTATAAAAAGAAAGAACCGTGTATGGTTTACCGGCTTGTTGACAGATCCGGAGAGATTGAAAATCCGGAATCGTCTGTTCTGGATCCCAGTCATTGGTGGGGAGCACTCTATTATGATATTATTCAAATCAGGTCAAAAGGCAGGAAATTATATACGCTGATTGGATTTGATCCTAATGACAGGTACTCAAATAAGAAAATTTTAGATATACTTTCTAGTGGCAGAGACCTGGATCCTTCATTTGGCGAACCGCTATTCGTCACTGACGAAGGCATATGGTATCGTTTGATTTTCGAATTCTCACCAGATATTGTTATGCGTTTGAGGTATGAACCGGATCTCAAAATGATTATCCTGGATCACCTTTCTCCAATCCAACCTGTCCTGGAAGGAAATTACCGGTTCTATGCTCCCGATGGCTCCTATGATGGCTTCAGGTTCCGTAAAGGAATCTGGCAATACCTACCGGATATTGATGTCAGAAATCCATGATTTCATTAATGACGATTTGTCAGTTGTCCCACCTTGGCATACCATTTGAAAAAATAGCAGTGTTCAAGAAGTTAAACTAAAACCGTTGAAAATGCAAACAGGTAAGATAGATGTAACAACTGAAAACATATTTCCTATTATCAAAAAATTTCTCTACTCTGAACATGAAATTTTCCTGAGAGAACTGATTTCCAATGCGATAGATGCAACTCAGAAGCTTAAGACACTGGCTTCACTGAATGAATATAAAGGTGAACTTGGTGATCTTACGATTCGTGTTGCCATCGATAAGAAAAAGAAAACATTGACTGTCACGGACCGCGGTATTGGGATGACCGATGAGGAGATAACAAAATATATTAATCAGATCGCTTTTTCCAGTGCGGAAGAATTTCTTGAAAAATATAAGAACCAGGAAAATGCTATCATCGGTCATTTTGGATTGGGATTCTATTCTTCATTCATGGTTTCTGATAAGGTTGAAATATTTACCAGGTCTTATCTTGAAGATGCCAAATCTATAAAATGGACCTGTGAAGGAACTCCTGAATACACCCTTGAGGAAATTGAAAAGGAGGGTAGGGGTACAGATGTGATCCTTCATCTGGATAAGGATTCAAAAGAATTCCTGGAAGAAGCAAAAATTGAAGAGATTCTTAAAAAATATTGCCGGTATTTGCCGGTTGAGATAGCTTTTGGAAAGGAAAAGGAATGGAAAGATGATAAATATATCGAAACTGAAAAGGACCATATTATCAATGACACAAAACCATTATGGACAAGGAAACCGGTTGATGTTAAGGATGAGGATTATAAAACCTTTTACCGTGATCTTTATCCGGGGCAGGAGGAGCCTTTGTTCAATATCCATTTGAATGTTGATTATCCGTTTCACCTGACGGGAATCCTTTATTTTCCAAGAATAAAACGAAATATTGAGATACAGAAGAATAAGATACAGCTTTATTGTAACCAGGTCTATGTTACAGATTCAGTTGAGGGAATCGTTCCTGAATTCCTGACATTGCTTCATGGTGTCCTGGATTCACCGGACATACCCCTGAATGTCTCCAGGAGTTACCTGCAGGGAGATCCCAACGTAAAGAAAATATCGGGACATATCATGAAGAAAGTAGCGGACAGGCTGGAGGAGATCTTCAAGAAAGACAGAAAGGAATTTGAGAAAAAATGGGATGACGTGTCATTGTTCATCAAATATGGGATGTTAACGGAAGAAAAGTTTTTTGAACGTGCACAGAAATTTGCACTTTTCAAAAATACTGAAGGTGAATCTTTCACATTTGAAGAATATGAAAAGCTGATTAAGGATAACCAGACCGATAAACATAAAATGTTGATTTACCTTTACGCTACCAGCCGCGAGGATCAATACAGCTATATTGAAAAAGCGAGAAGCAGGGGCTATGATGTGCTGTTGATGGATGGACAGCTGGATACACATTTTCTGAACCACCTTGAGCAGAAATTTAAGGATGCACGATTTACCCGTGTGGATGCCGACGTCATTGATAAACTGATACTCAAGGAAGAAAGAACTGAATCAAAACTGACGGAAAAACAAAGGGAAGACCTTACACCGGTTTTCCAGGGATTGTTACCCGATAAGGATAAATTCTTTATCACCTATGAAAATCTTTCAGAGACAGATAATCCGCTGACCATTACCCAGTCGGAGTTTATCCGCAGGATGAAGGATATGTCAGAACTGAGTGGTGCCCCGAACTTGTATGCCGGAATGGGTGATGCCTTCAATGTTGTTGTCAATACAAACCACCCTTTGATATTAAAGGTGAACGAAGCAAAAGACAAGGCTGTAGGTAAGAAAGTGGATGATATTAATAATGAATTAAAGCCATTTAACGAAGAATTGTCAAAGTTTGAAGATCAACATAAGGATAAAAAAGCTGAGGAAATACCCACTGCTGAAAAAGACAGAAAAGAGGAATTGAATAAACAGATCGGTAAGCTGGAAGAGAAAAAAAACAAAGTTCTGGCAGACTACGGAAAGAAAAACAAAATAGTCAAACAATTGATCGATCTGGCCCTGTTATCCAACAATATGCTGAAAGGGGAAGGCCTGATCAAATTCGTCAACCGCAGTATCGATCTTATTAAATAGCATGGAGCATGGAGTAAGGAGTTAGAAATAAGGAGTATGGAGTATGAAGCTGGTTGACAGTGTGTTGTGTAAATTGGTATATTTGTTTATTGGTATAGTAGCGGGGGTGAGTAATGGGTAGAGGGAGTGAATTTCTTATGAGTTGGTCCGGTTTCTAACCGGACCTGTATTGCGGGGATGGATGTTGTGAAGTCCGGTTTCCAACCGGACCACATTTGTGATGAGGTAGAATGTTTAACGTGGTTTCTAACTGGACCTGTATTGCGGGGATGGATGTTGTGAAGTCCGGTTTCCAACCGGACCACATTTGGGATGAGGTAGAATGTTTAATTTGGCTTCCAACCGGATCACGTTTGTGATGAGGCAGAATGTTATGTGCAGTTTCTAACGAGACTAGTAGAGCTTAGGTCTATACCGTTAGGTCGGGTTTCCAACCTGATATATTCAGGCACCTGTGGTTTTAACCCACACCTTCTGGTTTCTGATAAGTGTTGAAACACCTTCTACCCTGTACCTGGAATCTTGCACCATGTACCCTGAACCTTTTCTTCGGCAGCCTTAGTCTTCTTTCCTAGAACAGCTCCTGCACTTCCTTCTTAAGATAATCCAGAGCCTGTGTGGTAATAGCACTTTTATGTTCCATCATCATATCCAGTATCATCTTGCTGAGAGTGAGCGCACTCGCTTTTGGCTCAATTTGTTCTGCAGCGCTGTTAATCAGGCTGATGGTGTTTGATCTGGCATTCCTGACTTTTTCCCATGCTTCCGGACTGATATATACCTGTTGAGAAAGATTATGTTCAAATTCAGCCCTGATTGTTGCCAGCAATTCCAATTGAAGCTGTTTGGCAGTCATGTCTGACAAAGCCAGTCTCATGATCATGGATTCCGGAGATATTCTTTCAAGAAACAGTGCAATCCGTTCATATGCCTGCAGGCGAATCGGAAGAATGGTTTTCTGGTTTGCCAGGGTCATTTCAATACGCCTCTTTCTGTCTTCCGTCCTGAAATGATAACGTAACATGATCCATACAATCAGCAAAATGATTATCGAAGGCAATGTATATTTCAGTATTTCTAAGATCTCAGTCATGTTAATATTTTTTAGATAATTTATAGATACAATATTAAATAATTTATTTCTAAAACGGTATTTTAGCAATCTGATATTAAACACTTCATTTTAATAAGAAATTAACATTTAAAACAATGACAAAACTTTCTTCACGATTGACCAATATGGCTGCATCAGAAACGATCGCCATGAACGGGGATCGATGTAATTAACCTTTCGGTGGGTGAGCCCGATTTTAAAACCCCGGATCATATTAAAGATGCGGTCAAGAAAGCTGTTGATGATAATTATTCTTTTTATCCTCCTGTAGCCGGATTCCCGGATTTAAGAAAAGCAATTGTGAAGAAATTCAAGGATGAGAATAATCTGGATTATGAATCCGATCAGATTGTTGTTTGCAGTGGGGCCAAACATTGTATTGTAAATGTCTTATTGTCGATCATTGATAAAGGTGATGAGGTGATCATTCCGGCACCCTACTGGGTGAGTTATGCCGAACAGGTAAAGCTGTGTGAGGGAGTAAATGTAATTATTCCTGCGTCCATCGATAATGGTTTCAAAATTACATCACAGCAGCTGGAAGAAGCAATCGGACCCAGGACCCGGGTTTTTCTCCTGTGTTCTCCTTCCAATCCAACAGGTGGAATGTATTCAAAGGAAGAACTGGAAGGTCTTGCAAAAGTGCTGGCGAAGCACGAAAACATTATTATCATTGCAGATGAGATTTATGAACATATCAATTTCGTGGGCAAACATGAAAGTATTGCACAATTCAGTTACCTGAAAGACAGGGTTGTACTGGTAAATGGTGTATCGAAAGCCTATGCCATGACTGGCTACCGGATCGGTTATTTTGCCGCACCTCTCTGGATAGCCAAAGCTGTAGTAAAACTCCAGGGCCAGTTTACCTCTGGAGCAACAGCTGTTGCACAGATTGCCTCCATCACAGCACTTAATGGCGACCAGTCGTGCGTGAAAGAGATGAACGCTGCCTTCAGAAGGAGAAGAGATCTGATTACCAATCGCTTAAACGCTATTAAAGGTGTAAAATGCTATATTCCGGAAGGAGCCTTTTATGTGTTCCCTGATCTCAGTGCTTATTATGGGAAATCGGTTGGGAATAAGGTGATAAAGGGTTCATCCGACCTTTGCATGTACCTGCTGGAAAAAGGACATATTGCAACAGTTCCAGGATCAGCATTTGGTGAGGATAAATGTATCAGGATATCCTTTGCAAATTCGGATGAAAATCTGACCAGGGCCATGGACAGGCTGGAAAAGGCATTGTCTGAGTTGAAATAATTGTTACAGCCCCGGATATATATTGTGTGTGTTTGAGAGGGAGTAATTTAACCACAGAGAACACAGAGGATTCACAGTGGAAGCACAGAGATAGATAAAGCCACAGGGAAGGATACCCTGTGGCTCTTTTTAACTCTGTTTTCTCTGGGATTAACGTTGCATCGGGCAACTTGTCACAGCATGCATGAAAATTAAAATCATGCCATAAATTCCTTTATTACTTCCTTTTAAATCTGGCTCCTGCCCGGGAAACTTCAGTATCCTGTACTTTAACCTGAAATCGAAAAAAACAATATCTTTGAACAGTCAAAAATCAATTTACTCTGTGATGAAGAACCATATTCGTTTAGGCGGAATTTTAATTCTTACAATGACGCTTACCCTTTGTAAAGATGACCGGAGTGTAAACATTTTTACAGTCAGTCAGGATATTGAATTTGGCATTGCCCTGGATGAAGAAATCATGGCGAATCCTGCTGATTATCCCGTACTTCCAAAGGCACAATACCCTGTCCCATATCAGCATCTGGAGCGTATCCGTGATAATCTCCTTGCATCAGGTGAGCTGAAATATGCAGACCGGTTTCCATGGGAAGTGAAAATCATCAATGATTCTATCCTGAATGCATTTGCAGCACCAGGAGGGTATATGTACTTTTATTCCGGTTTAATAAAGTTTCTCGAAAATGAATCCCAGTTTGCCGGTGTTATGGCCCATGAAATGGCCCATGCTGACAGGCGTCACTCAACAGATAATCTTACAAAACAATATGGTATCTCAATCATGGTAGGCATGATCCTTGGTGATAATCCCGGCCAGCTGGCTGAAATTGCAGCAGGTATGGCATCAGGCTTAAGTTCTCTGGCTTTTTCACGCCAGAATGAATACGAAGCTGATGAATATGCAGTAAGATATATGAAGAAAACAGAATATCAGCCATGTGCCCTGGGAGATTTTTTCTCCCTGCTTGAGGCCCAGGTGGGATCAACCACCCATCCACCTGTTTTTTTAAGCACGCACCCCTCCCCGGAAGACCGCCTCGATAAAATAAACGAACATTGTGCAGGAACCACCGGGCAGGGATTTGAATCAAGATACCTGGAATTTAAAAATAGTCTGCCGGCATATTGAAACATTTGCCAGTCCATAGTGAATTCATACAACGCTGGATAATACCTGAATGAGTTGTTACAATGGTCGAAAAGTCGCAATGGTAGCAATTGTCGCAGGCAAAAGTTTAAAGGCAAAAGGAGGCAGGAACTATAAAGCAAGAAACAAAACGATAACAGATAACAGACAACTAATTTTATCATATTAAGTAATTAATGTTTTTTGCAAATCGATCTATTTTTAAATCGAATCAAATACATATTCTGAACACACATTCCAATAAACACACCCAATCTCACACTCCCAACTTTTTACTCCTTACTCCTTACTCCTTACTTCTTACTCTATGCTCCATGCCTGAATAAATTCTTTCAATATGAACCGGATTCTCAAATATTCTATTTTCACTTTTTTTGCGCTGGCAGTGGTTTTTGGTGGATATCAATTTTTCGCCATCTTCCATAAAGTTTATGGGACAAATGTGGAAACAGGTGATGCAAAATTTAAGGACATAATCATACCAACCGGTTCCTTTTACGAGGATATACAGGATATCCTCTTTTCAAAGAATATGATAAGGGATACGTCCTCATTTATATGGGTTGCAGAGAAAAAAAATTATACCAGGCATGTGCATCCCGGCAGGTACAGGATCGTTGATGGAATGAATAACAACCAGTTAATCAATATGTTACGGTCAGGCCAACAGGAGCCTGTGGACCTTGTGATTAATAATATGCGTACTTTTGGAAAGCTTGCAGCTGTTGTCTCAAATCAGATCGAAGCAGACTCGGCTGAGATCATGAATCTGCTGAAGGATCGTGATTATCTTAGTAAGCTTGGATTTACTCCGGAAACCGCTCCGGTTATTTTTATTCCCAATACCTACGAGTTTTACTGGAATACTGATGCTGATGGATTCATGAAAAGAATGAAACAGGAGTATGAAAGGTTCTGGAATAAGGACCGGCTGGAGAAAGCAGAAGAAATCGGACTGTCTCCCATTGAAGTTACCATTCTTGCATCAATTGTTGAACAGGAAACAGATAAGAAGGAAGAGGAAAAAATAATTGCGGGTGTTTATATCAACAGGCTGAGGAAAAACATGAGACTCGAAGCATGTCCGACTGTGAAATTTGCAGTAGGGGATATGAATATGACAAGGATTCTTGACAAATATCTGGAAATTGATTCACCATACAATACATACAGGCATACCGGCCTTCCCCCTGGTCCGATTACAATTCCATCCATTTCTTCTGTTGAAGCAGTTTTAAATTATGAGAAACACGATTACCTTTTTTTTGCTGCAAAAGATGATTTATCAGGTTATCATAATTTTGCCAAAACATATGCTCAACATATAAAAAATGCACATTCATACCAAAAAGCGCTCGATCGGCGTAAAATTTTAAACTAATCATCCATTCTTACAGTATAATTAATAATTTGGGGTTAGCAAAAGGACAAACCTGCAACTCTCGTCCCGATAGCTGCCGCAATGGCAGAAATCTCTGATTTCTATGCCATTTCGGGGATGCTCGATAAACATTGGTATCAGGTTGAGGTTGATTCCTTGATTTTTTGCACTTGCAGCTTGTCAATACGCCATGCCCCCTACTCCCTACTCCTTACTCCCTACTCCTTACTCCTTACTCCCTACACCCTGCTCCCTGCTCCCTGCTCCTTGCACATTATGTCCTTATTACAAATCAGATTAGGATAGAGTTCATTCAGCAATATAGAATTTACTTTTTCACAAAGAGATAATAAACACGATGGACAGGATAAAATTCGGAACCGATGGTTGGCGTGGCATTATTGCCGGTAACTTTACAGTTGCCAATGTAGCCAGGTTAACCGATGCAGTGGCATTATGGCTTCTGAACAAATACCGTGAAACCAGTGTTGTCATCGGATATGATACACGTTTTGGGGGCAAACTCTTTGCCGGAACTGCAGCACGTGTCCTTGCAATGAAGGGTATAAAAGTTTATTTATCCTCGGATTTTGTTACTTCTCCAATGGTTTCATATGCAGTTACCTGGTACGGGGCTGGTCTGGGAATCATGATTACTGCCAGTCATTATGCATTTGAATACAGCGGATATAAAATCAAAGGTGAGCATGGTGGTCCGATGATGGAGGAAGATATCCGGAATATTGAAGCCCTCGTTTCAAATGATATGAATATTGATCTGGAGAGGATTAAATGGCAGAATCTGGTGGAACAGAAGACCATAGAATATGTAAACATAGCATCGATCTATTTTGAACGAATAAAAAGCAATTTCGATCTTGATTTGATTAAAAAATCAGGATTACGACTGGCATTTGATGCAATGTACGGCAGCAGCCAGAATATCATAAAACAACTTCTTCCAGGTGTAAAAAACTTCCATTGTAAAACCGATCCATTTTTCAATCATATCCCTCCCGAACCCACTGAGGAAAACCTGAAGGAATTTATTGATATGATCAGGTCGGACGGTAATTTTAGCTGTGGACTTGCCATTGATGGAGATGGTGATCGTCTGGCTCTGATCGATAACAGGGGTAATTATATAGATTCCAACCATATTCTTTTAATTCTCATACATTGTCTTGCAGCATACCGCAGGTTAAGGGGCAAGGTGATCATCGGATACTCTTCAACATCAAGAGCGGAAAAGATATGTAAACATTATGGAATAGATCTTCAGCGGGTCAAAATCGGATTTAAAGAAATTTGCAGGGTTATGCTTAAGGAAGATATCCTGGTGGGTGGAGAAGAATCCGGAGGTATTGGAATGAGGAACCACGTTCCTGACCGTGATGGGATCTGGATTGGCCTGACGATCTGGCAATTCATGGCAGAAACACGAAAATCTCTGGATCAGCTTATCAATGAAGTTTATGCTATTACAGGAAGGTTTTCAAGTGAAAGGAAAAATATTGAAACAGGAAAGGAGCAACAATTAAGGATAATTGAAGACTGCACTAAAGGGATCTATCAATCATTCAAGGACTACAGGATTCTCAGAACGGAACAGTTTGATGGATTTAAGTTCTGGCTGGAAAAGGACCAGTGGGCAATGATAAAGCCTTCCGGTACAGAATCAAAATTCTGGATTTATGCCGAGTCTGAGACCAGGGAACAGGCACTATCCATTCTCCAGGCTGTATGTGAAACCATTCAGAATACATAACCTGACTTTACTGACATCTCCCGTCTCTTCAGGTTCCAACAGGAAATAATACCTCCCATCCCACTGATTCCCACACTCACTTATATACCTATAAGCCAATAAACCTAAAACCAATAAACTCTCTGCTTCCTTCTATATCACGTTCACTTCCTTCTCAAGTTGTATGCTGAATTTTTCCGATACATCTCTGGTGATGCTCTCAGCCAGCTCCAAAATCTGCTTCCCGGTAGAATTCCCATAATTGACAAGCACAAGTGGCTGCCTGGACCATGTACCGGCCTCCCCAATGCACCGGTCTTTCCATCCACATTTTTCTATCAGCCAGGCAGCAGGGATCTTCCATTGGCCGGGAGTGTCGGAGGGATGACCTGGGATTTCCGGGTAAATACGGACCAGCTTTTTGAATTCCTCATCAGTGATGACAGGATTCTTGAAGAAACTGCCTGCATTTCCAATCTGTGCCGGATCAGGTAATTTTTCCTGGCGAATCTCCATAATCACCGTTCGCAACGTTCTGATATCAAAATCTTTATATTTTTTAAGCTTTTTCCTGATCTCGCCATAATCAGTCTTGAGGACAGGGGACCTGGAAAGACGGAATAGGACACTGGTAATGATTTTATCCCCTTTCAACTCATTTTTAAATATACTCGTCCGATATCCGAAATTGCATTCAGGTTTGCTGTATAGTTTCAGCTCACCATCAGTCATATCTATTGTTTCGACAGATTCTATAACTTCCGAGACCTCAACACCATAAGCCCCGATATTCTGGACAGGGCATGCTCCCACGGAACCCGGGATAAGGGAAAGGTTCTCAATCCCTCCATAATGCCGGTTTATTGCCCATTCAACAAAAGCATCCCAGTTTTCACCGGCCCCGGCTTTCACTATTACATGTTTACCATCCTCATGAATAACTTCGATTCCCCTGATGATGGGATGAATAATAACACCATTATAATCAGATTTAAATAATACATTGCTGCCCTCACCAAGGATTATTAGCGGGAGTTGTGTTAGCGGTTTGTGTTTAACGAAATGGATAAGGTCGGTAATTGTATCAGCTTCAGCAAAATACCTGGCTTTTACGTCAATTTTGAAGGAATTATGATTTTTTAGTGAATAATCCTCAAACAGTTTTATCATAACATAGGATAATGATAACAAAGATAGATTTTTTTAAGAGTTGATGCTGGTGCCAGCGTTTAATAAGAAAATCTGTTAAATAAAATAATTGGGAAATAAAACCGATATTTAAAAGTTATATCATTGTTCCTTAATATGATCTTTAGGATATAATTTTTATGTTGTGCAGAGAGTATATCTGACTGTTATCAACGATCTTGTCACAGACCAGAGGGTTCACAGGGTGGCTCAGACACTCCATGAATATGGTGCGAATGTAAGGGTTATCGGAAGGAGATTTTCCTATAGTCATCCTGTTGACGACAGGGATTATCAAACCATTCGTTTCAGGTTATTATTTAACAGGACGTTTGTATTTTATGCATGCTTTAATATTCGCCTTTTTTTCTATCTGTTATTCAGAAGGAAAGGGATACTCACGGCGAACGACCTGGATACATTACCGGCTTGCTGGTTGATTTCAAAGATCAGGAAGATGCCGCTGGTTTTCGACAGCCATGAATATTTTACAGAAGTTCCTGAATTAATCAACAGAAGATTTGTAAGAAATTTCTGGCTTTTTATGGAGAGAATTATGCTTCCAGGGATCAGGCATGCATATACTGTATCGGAACCTGTTGCGGGAGAATATAATGCAAGGTATGGGACTGATTTTAAAGTTATCAGGAATCTTCCCAATAAAATAAGACATGAACCTAAAAGGCCTGATCATCTGCGAGGAGATTCACGACGGATCATTATTTACCAGGGATCATTAAATCCTGGCCGTGGTCTTGAATCCATGATTCACGTCATGAAATATCTAAGCAATTCCCAGTTTCAGATATTTGGTGACGGGCCATTAAGAACAAAACTGGAAAACCTTACAAGTGAACTGAATCTGGGTGACAGGATAATGTTTATGGGCAGAAAACCTTTTTCTGAGCTCCGGTTTTATACACGCCAGGCATCCGTTGCGGTGTCTCTTGAAGAGAACCTGGGTAAAAATTATTATTATTCTTTACCAAACAAATTGTTTGATTATATTCATGCCCAGGTACCTGTACTGGTCTCTGATCTTCCTGAAATGAAAAAGATTGTGGAAGAATATAAGGCAGGTATGGTTGCTCCATCGCATGACCCGTCTGTGCTGGCTGATATGATTCAGCATATGATGGACAACCATGAGCAACGATTAGCATGGAAAAAGAACCTTCTCAGGGCTTCCGAAGAATTATGCTGGGAGGTTGAGCAGGATAAATTGATAAAAATATACAAAGAAGCTGGTCTAAATCTTTGATCTGCAATTGTTCTAATTGTTAAATTAGTAAGTAATTTAATTGATAGAAGAGGGGGTTCTGTTTCCAACCGGACCTCTACAGTGAAGGTGGATAATGTTAAGGGGCTGTGTCACAACTTCAATAAATAGGTAAAATATCATTTCACCCCCCTCCCAACCTCCCCCCTGAAAGGGGGAGGCCAGGAGGGGGTATTGTTCCCCTTCCCATGAAGTGGGAAGGGGACAGGGGATAGGGTGAAGTCTGGAACAACACATTGGAAGGTTCATGATGCCATTACTTAAAAAAGTGGTTGTGACATCCCCCCATTATAGTAACTTCTTGATTTTACGCCTTTGCAAAATTGATTTCCGTTGTTATCAGCTCCTCGAACACATCCGGGTCTGTTACTCCTTCAGTTACAAAGACCAGGACCCTGGATTCTTCGTTCAGTCCGATCTGTTTCTTCAGATCTCCCAGGTCCGGATCACTGACCAGTGCGATTAATCCACCCAGTCCGGCGGCTCCGGATTCGCCTGCAAATATTTGTTTATCACCTTTAAAGGGATAATACAGGTCTTTCATGGCTTTGATGGCATAGGAATCAGGTATGGCCAGGAACAGATCAATAGCATCCTTAAGGATCTCCCAGGCAAGTAACGATGGTGTTCCGCAGTTTAATCCCACAAGGGCCGTTTGCTGACTTCCTTTTGTTTTTGAAAGTTTTCCATTTTTGAAAGATTCCATGAGTGAATCACATTCAAGGAATACTAAATCCACAAGGGGTACCTTGTCGGGGTGGAGGGTGTTCTCCATTTCAGTCATCATGGTCTTATACCCTGCAGCAATATATTTTGGGATTTCCGTATAGCCTTCCCAGGAGTTATCCTGAATAAGGACATACCCCTTTTTCTGCGACTCTTCCCTGGCAGCTGCGACAGCATGGTCATAATCACCATCCACAACGATCACCTCCCCACGATGTTTTTTAATATTTTTGATCCTCAGGGCTGTGGTGTTTTTTGGTACAAAAATAACTGCTTTCTGTCTGACATTGCGGGCTGCCCATGCGACTGAACGGCCATGATTTCCATCTGTTGCAGTGCAAAAGACCAGTTTTTCTTTCTTCCTTTTTTCAATTACCTTGGCAATACCATAAGAGGCACCCAGACTCTTAAAAGTATTGATCCTGAATCGTTTAGATTCATCCTTAACGTATAATTCTTTTATTCCAAGGCTTTTAGCCAGTTTAGGAAGGGGAACCAGGGGAGTAGCAGCATAACATCTTAATCGTCGGTGAAACCTGTAAATTTCATCTGATTTAATGATCTCGTTAAATTTTCTGTCCAGCTTGACAGTTGGACGGTCAGGCGCATTCAACAGATATCTGCAGGTTTGATCCATAGCATTGTATTATTATTGCAGGTTTTCAGATATCCAGTAACACCTTTTCCGGATCTGCTCCATTGAATAGTAATTTTACCGGATTTTCAATCATCTCCTTTATTTTTACCAGGAAGCTGACTGAGTCTTTCCCGTCTATGAGCCTGTGGTCATAGGAAAGGGCAAGGTACATCATGGGGCGGATTTCAATCCTTCCATCTACTGCTACAGGCCTTTCAACAATATTATGCATTCCCAGGATTGCTGATTGTGGAGGATTGAGGATTGGAGTGGATAATAAGGATCCAAATACACCACCGTTAGTAATGGAAAAAGTACCTCCGGTCATCTCCTGGATGCTGAGCCTGTTTGCTCTTGCCTTATCGGCCAGTTCCAGTATTTTCCGTTCAATCTCGGCAAGTGTCATGACCTCGGTATTTCGAAGGACAGGGACCATCAATCCTTTGTCTGATTGTACCGCAATACCAATGTCGCAATATTTGGGGGTAATAATATTTTCCCCATCAATCCTGGAATTTATATGCGGAAATAGTAGTAATGCTTCGGTGACAGCCTTTGTAAAAAAGGACATAAATCCTAATTTTACCCCATGTTTTTCGACAAAGGCAGTTTGGTATGTTTTACGCAGGCGGATCACTTCACTCATATCTGCCTCATTGAATGTAGTGAGCATGGCAGTCTCATTTTTCACAGCAACCAGTCGTTCACTCAATTTTCTTCTGAGAGAAGTCATCCTGATCTTCTCTTCTTCACGTGATAAGCCGGATGATGAACTTTTTGATAAAGAGGGCTCTGTACGGAGGGTTGAGAGGACTGTCTCTACATCTTTTTTTGAAATTCTTTTAACGTCATTCATTATGTCATCAACAGAAAGTCCATGCTCCTGCATCATTTTCCCGGCAACAGGAGATATCCTGACCTTGCCGGATTCCTGTACGGTGTGCCTGTTTTCCTTTATTGTAACATTACCACTGTGATCAAGGTCCGTGTCGGCAGACTGTTTCAGGACAGGTGGTTCGTTGGCTTTTTCTTTATTCTTTTTCCCGCCGGGTTTAACTGTTGTATCTATTGTACAAAGAACCGTTCCGATTGCAACATTTTCGGCTATTGGTACGAGGATTTTAATCCTGCCTGATTGTTCGGCAACCACGGGAAGGGTTGCTTTATCCGATTCAATCTCAGCAATTTCCTGATCCTTCTCTACAAGATCGCCATCCTCAACCAGCCAGCGGCCGACTTCAACTTCAGTAATCGATTCACCCGGACTGGGGGCTACTATTTCGATGGTCATATCAAAGCCTTTTGTAGTCGAAATGTAATAAAAATGATCGTGAAAAACTTAAATCTTAGGGAAATATTGATGCTGTTTCAGGATTTCTTTCCTCGATTTGCCCACAACACACTGTAAGCCACAGTATACATTTTTCAACTCACAGTCGCATTTTCTGAAAACTTTATCAATAATTTCGTTCTGCCCGATGGTATGGAGTTTATATAATCCTGTTGCAGGACTCCCTGAGGGTTGCCTGGTAACGGGTACCGGATGAATATCACCCATCTTGTTCTGGAAGTGTTGCCATGGCCCCATATTCTCAGGTTCTTCCTGGACCCATAAGGATAGAAGATTCTTCCTGTATTTTTCATGAACAGGTAATAATTTGCTGATGGGCAAAGGATGGAGCTGCTCAATACGGATCAGGGCAATGTCACTGGCCTTATAATATTCTTTTCTTTCGAGAAGATCGTAATAAATC
>LJUQ01000143.1 GCA_001304505.1 Bacteroides sp. SM23_62_1 | reverse complement strand
CCCCCTCCAACCTCCCCGCTAAAAGGGGGAGGCTTAGAATTTGCTATCACACTGTTCCCCTTCCCTCTTCAGGGGAAGGGGGTCAGGGGATGGGGTGAAATTAGGAACTATATATGGAGCCCGGCTTAGCCAGGACTATATTCCGCTATCCTAAAAGACAACAATCTTCCTCAAAACCTGCCCTTCTTTCGTTCTTATCTTCAGATAATAAACACCTTCCGGCAAACCCGACACGTTCATTGCTTCATGGATCCCGTTAACCTGCCTTAACTCTTTGATTATAATCTTACGACCGGTGGCATCAAATAATTCAATCCAGAGATCAATATAATCCTGAAGGATTAATTCAATATACAGTTGATGATCTGTCGGATTTGGATAAACGAGTAAGTTGCTTCCCAGGTTTTCAAGGTCATGGATGCCTGTTGGTGGGGCAAGGTAGACTGAATCTTCTCCCTGGCAACCGTGAATATCGATTACAATTACCTTATACCACCCATATTCAGACACACTCAGCTGATGGCTTCCCGGAATGCCATTCCAGATATATTGATCATATCCACTACCTGCTTCAAAAAGGTAAGGTAATGCACTATTGAGCGTATCGTTTATACCGCCCAGGTCCGGTGCCGGGTAACCCCAATGGCTGATGATCAGGTCTGTTGTGTCATTTGTGGCAATAAAATCTTTATCATAGATCGTATAGACCCTGAAGGTATGGTCTCCTTCAGCGGACAGGTCGAAACGGCTTCCAAAGGAAAAATCCAGTGAATCGCCCTGCACCATTGCCGTGGTAATGGTTTTTTGCCCGAAGACAGGGGATTTACTATTGACGATCGCTACGATCTGGATTTTTTCATTAAAGATGGTTCGTGTTCCAAAATTCTTTATCCGGATCTTCAACTCCTCCAGATCTGATAATGTACAGGCTGATACCGGGGTAAGGATACGGCTGATACCAATGTCATATATGTCAAAGGTTACCTGGATCTCATCGCTGCCCTGGCAGCTGTTTGTATCAGTAACAATAACGGAATACGTATGATCCGGTGACTGATTCTGGTAGTTCACCGTGTAATATCGGTCTGTTGAACCATCCTGCCACAGGTAAGCACTCATGCCGGCACCCGCGTCCAGCGTCGTATCACTGATATATATAACCATGTCCGAACCCAGTGATACTGTCGGGAATCCCCATACCTGTATCGTCTGATCAATTGTATCGTTTGCCGGAATAAGATCTTTTCCATAGTGGGCGATGATGAGGAATTGATAATCATCCGGCGTATTCAGGTCAACTGTGCCGGAAGATGTGAAAAGAATAGAATCGCCGTTCAGAACTGTTCTGTCGATAAAGACCGTATCAAATATGACCGTACCGCTGTTGATCTGGTAGGTGAGAGGAATTGTATCATTCATTTTCAATGTATCAGATCCCACATTCTTGATATATAAATCAAGGTTCTCAGTTGATGAAAGTCCACAGGCACTTGCCGGGCTGTAAATTTGCCTGATGGCAATATCAGGAATGATAATAGTCACATGCACCGTATCTGAGTTTTCACATCTTGTTCCCTCCGTCACAGTCACACTGTACTGTCCTGTAGAATCCACAATGAGTGTCTGGCTGGTCGATCCATCCTGCCAGAGGTAGGTATTATAGCCGGAACCCGGATCAATTGTATAGGTGAGCGTTCTCACAACCACATCCGGGCCGAGATCAATCTCAGTTATCCCATACACTTCAACCTCAATATCTGTTGTATCATTGAAAGTAGAATCGTCATCGGTTAAGACGGTATAAGCTTTCAGTGAATATGTTTTAATATCAGTAAAATCAGCAGGGGTGGAGAAAATGTATTCAAAAGTACTATCGGGATATACCGGATTATCCAGAACAATGACTTCTTCAACGGCAGGTTCACTATCAACAATATATCCTGCTGTAATCTGATCTCCCAGATGCATTGTATCTGTCCCGAAGTTTTTAATCGTAATGCCGGGCAGGACTGAACTTCCCAGTTCGCAGTCAGAGACAGGCTGATTTATTTCTGTCGCGCCCGCATCGGCAATCAGGTGATAAATGTAAGTTGTATCACGATAGTAGCATAGATCATTGTATGCTCTTACATGATAGACACCATCTGCTTTTACCGTGACATGGAATACCGAATCAGTTGAGGTATCCTGCCACAGGTATTCGTCTGTCGGATTCCCTGTATAGGCATCCAGGACAACCGTGTCCGGCCTCACGGTATAAATAACAGGCGGCAGGAATACAAATGGTGTCAATTCAACATCTATGGATTTTGAAGCTGTATCATTTGTGGTAATTTCATTATAAAACCTGATGTCATCGGGCAGTAATGTAAAGGCTTTGACCTCCTTGGTCCCGGAAGTAGTAACAGCAATATATCTCTTGAAGGTATACTGAAATGTTCCGTTTCTCACAACATCACTTTCAAGTTGAAAAGATTCTGTGACAGTCGGTTTACCGTCAAAATCATATCCAACTATAATTGTTTCACCAGTCATAAGGGTATCCAGCCCAAAATTTTGTATTGTTACCGCAACATGGTCACCTATATCCTGAGCACAGGCAGTCACAGGACTTTCAATGGATATTACTCCCACATCCCTGGGGGCATCATAGATGCGGATATCATCAATACCAATTCCTTCATACCTGTTGAAGGAATCACTTGAAAAATGGAACCGGAATTTCACACCGGTGAAATTCCGGAATATCAGGGTATCAAGGAATATCCTTGATGTAATCCATCCTGGCGAAAAGCCAGTCCATCCATGGTCTCCCTCAACGGCTTTGATCGAATCAGAATTGTACCAGTTCCAGCCCCAGGCCTCGCCATCCCCTTCACTGCCAAGACGGGTCCATGTTTCAGCATTATCCAGAGAATATTCCAGCATAACTCCATCAGAATCATTTTCTGTTTGGAGAAATAATTTACATTCAAAAACAGGATAGTCGATACCTGAAAAATCAAAGCATGGCCCCATTATCCACGAATCCTCCAGATCATTATAGTTACCTGTCAATTTTGTCACCCATGCCTTTGTTCCGGATGCGGCAGTATTTATGATTGTTGCGGCAGGTGTACCATGGGCCCAGGATGCATTCGTACCGTCTGCCCTCCAGAAATCCTTTCCGCTTTCAAAGTTCTGGGTATAGGGGATTGAATATGTTGGATCAATATACAGAACCGTATCGAAAATATTATTCGTGGCTTCCTCATCCACGTCAAGGATCGTTTCGATGATGACATTATATGTTCCCGGTGCAGACAGATCTACTGTCTGGCTGAAATCAAATGTGGTTTCATCATCGAACGGTATGGCAGAGGTGATTGTATCTGTGGTCCATGTGGTACCACCATTAAAAGAATATCTTACGGGAATTTTGGATGGCGTTGCGCCCGGGCCAAAATTCCTGACTTTAATACTGACGGTTTCAGTTGATGAATGTCCGCATCCATTGCCGGGGGAGAGCAGTGCAGTCGGACTAACATCATATTCGACATAGTTGCCTGTGATTGCAAGATTTTCAATATTCCAACCGGAGAAATGGTTATTGGCATTTGTGGGCCCGAGATTTATTCGAAGCATAACATTCGATTGCCGGTGGGCTTCAGACAGGTTCAAACTAAAAAACTTCCAGTCATTGTCAGTAAAAACGCTATTGTTATTTGACCAGACCTCAATCCATGAAGATCCGCCATCTGTGCTCATTTCAACGGATGCGGTATCTGAATTTTCAACATTGAGCCACCGCAGGAAAGATAGTTTTACGTCATTATAATAGAAGAGGTCGGAAGAAGGTGATGTAGCCAGGTTAACATAGCGGGCTACATTCGGTTCATAATCCCCCTCGATAAATCCCAGACCGGTCAGGTCATTCCCGATGATCATCGTATCACCTGCTGCATATTCAGGATCGGGATTGCCAATAAAGTTACCACCATAGCCATGGGGCCTGTTTCGTTCGAAATCACCTGAAAATGTCCAGCCCATGTCAGTTGAAAAATCGTCGAAAAATACTGCTTCGCGAATGATTCTTTCTCCTGCTGGGGAAATTGCAGATGAAGGGTATGTATTACCATTAATATTTATATCGTCTGCATCAACTAACAGATCGATATGATTACCATGAACAGCCTCCTCCTTAATATCACATGTGATCCATAAAGATGTATTACCTGTTGGCAAACTGAGGTTTAATCCTGAAAAATGAGCTGCTCCGGATGAAAAGGATACTGTATCATATGGAACTGCAGCATAGAAGTTTTTGCTAGCATACTTATAAAAAAGCTTAACTCCATTTGCCGGTATGTCATTATCTGAGGAGTTCAGTGATTTGACTTTGATTGAATCAAGGATGACTTCATCTGTATTTCCTTTTACGCTTATATTAATCCTTAAGACAGGGTTGTTTTTTGAACCACCCGGGATAAAGTTTGTATTTTCCTGATGTATGGTTACTGTATCAACATACCTGGTTAGTTCACCGGTTTCCAGAACCGACACATCATCAATGCAGACGCCCCATCCATAGTTAGTTGTTGCCTTGAATCCAAAATAACATGAATCAACGAATGCACCTTCAGGTATGAGGATCGTCTGTTCTGTCCAGCTTGATACAACATCCGTATACTCTCCTATTTTCCTGGCTTCAGTCCAGGTACTGTCAAAATGTGTTTTGTAATATACCCTTAATTCATCGTGTGCCAATCCAGGACCAAGATTTCCTTCCATCTGGGCATGCTGAAACCTCAGTTCAGGTTTAACTGCATATGTGAGGTTAATAGGTGGTGTGACCAGGATAACGGATTCATGCTGAAGGCTTTCATAAAAATAAAGCGCATTTACTGTACCGCTGTATGCACTTGGTGGTTTCCTGCTTGCCGGTATTTCAGGAGTTTTTGTACCACCCCCATTCACGAATTGCCATTTGCTTTCTCCGACTTCAAGCTCTCCTGTCCAACCAGGAGGTTTTTCCCCGGGGTAATCGTCAAAATTTTGGAAAAATATTGTATCCTGGGCATTCACCAGGGAAATGGAAATTAATAGCAGAAATAACAAGATTATTTTGGTTTTCATATGAGAATGTTTTTGTATTAAATGTGTCCGGTTGACAACCGGACTTGACTATTCACCCTTCAGACGCATGGCTGCCGGTTAACAACCGGCAGAACACAGCACTCAGGACTCTTCCTTGTCCTTCTTCCCTATACTGACTTAATTTTCACCAAATTAGTTGCACGGAATATAGGATAATCCGGGTAAAATAAAAAATTTCAGATAAATTTTTTTTATCTGATACAACCTAATTGGTTAAAATTTAGTCGTATAAATTAGCATGGAGTATGGAGCATGGAGTATGGAGTAAGGAGTATGGAGTGGGGAGCAGGGATTAGGGTTTGGGGAGGGGGGGTGTAAGAGTTGGTTTATGATTAATGGATGGTGTGCAGGTATTTGTAAAACAATAATACGAATACATGAATTTTTTATCAAAACACACAACATATCGCAAAACGGTTCGTATAAATTTAAATATTTTTAGAATTACAGGTCTAATGGGAGGATTTCGCGCATATAAAATCGTTTTTATCTTATTCTTATTTTTTCAGCATTTTCAAGCTAATGCCCAGACTGATACGGAATTCTGGTTTGCAGCGCCTGAAATAACTGCAAGCCACTGTGGAGGTGTACCTTCAACATGCCCCGGAGGGGAGCCGGTTTTTTTCAGGGTATCTGCCATGGATCTTGCAAGTACGGTAAGGATCTATCAACCGGCCAATCCGGCAGGTCTGGATACCACATTTAATGTGCCTGCCAATAGCACGGTTTCTATTAATGCCTCAGCATGGATCAATGATCTTGAAAATATTCCGGGGGGAATAGTACTGAATAAGGGTGTGCGTATCACATCAACCAATTTAATTACTGTATACTATGATGAAGATGAATACTGGAATAAAGATATATTTGCCTTAAAAGGAAAAAATGCACTGGGAAAAGAATTTTATACCCCATTCAACAATCTCTGGAATAATGGAAATTACAATCCTATTCAACCCTATTCTTCTATCGACATTGTAGCTACGGAGGATAATACCCAGATTACAATAACCCCAACTGCTAATATTGTCGGGCACCCTGCTTTTATTTCATTCGTCATAACTTTAAACAAGGGTCAGACATATTCCTGCCTTGCTACCAGCCAGACAGCAGCAGGACATCTTGGAGGTACACATATTGTATCAAATAAGCCTATTGCTGTTACTATAAAAGACGATTCCGTATCAGGAAACACATGCCGGGATTTAATCGGAGATCAGACTGTCCCGATACTACGTGCCCTGGACAACCGGAGGATTGTTGGATATGAATATATTGTTATGCGCGGGAAGATCAATATCAATAATCCGGGTGCTGTTCCCCCGGATCCCCCCGGCACTCCGACAGGTGAAAGGATATTCATTATGGCTGTCCAGCCCAACACGCAGGTTTTTATTGATGGTGCCTGGTTTGCCAACCTTACCAATCCCGGTAATCAAACTGTTTTTGAGTTGAGCAATAATTCAACTCACGTTCGTGGGGATAAACCTGTTATGGTATTGCATGCATCAGGATTTGGTTGTGAGCTGGGTGGGGCTGTTCTGCCAACCATCGATGGCTGTACAGGATCACTTGAAGTTAGTTTTACACGGTCAACGGATGATGATTTCTACCTGAACATTATGACCATTGATGCAGCGAAGGATGCCTTCACCATGCATTATGAAGACGGATCTACCTATCTTATCCCGGGAGGCTGGTTTGAACCGGTTGGTGCGACAGGTTTTGTATGCCTGAAAAGGGATAATAAATTATTCTTGAATGCTAAGGCCGGGGGTGTTCCACAGAATGAGGTAGTAAAGATTACTAATTCAGTGAGTGTATTTCACCTTGGTTTAATTGAGGGAGGAAGAACGACAGGATGTAAATACGGGTATTTTTCAGATTACGCTGAATCAAGGGGTTCAGTGGTGGTCGTGGAAACAGGCTCACAGTCTATTTTCCGTTGTTTTGGCGATACTGCCCAGCTGAGGGCTACTGGTGGAATAACCTATACCTGGAGTCCGTCAGATTACCTGGATGATCCTTTTATAGCAACACCAATTGCTGCCCCTCCTCCGGGAGTTTATAATTACACCGTAACAATCAACAGACCATGTTTCCCGGATACCTCATTTACGGTCATCGTAGGTATTGCCGATGAAGTAGAAGCATTCTTTGAGATGGACAAATGGGATATCTGTGCTCCTGATACGGTGATATTTGATAATCAGTCATTTGGTGTTGATATGTCAAGTATTTATAATGTCCAGTGGGATTTTGATTATGAGGATCCATTTAATGGTTATGTTTATGATACAAATGCAGTGTTCCAGCGAGTCTTCAATAACACATCCGATACGATTGATAAAAATACAATTCAACTGATAGTATGGAATGATCAGAGCTGTGTGAGTGAATTCCGGAGGGATATCATCATCCGGCCGGAAATCACTGCGGGATTTACAACAGATATTACCGAAGGTTGTCATCCGGTAACGGTCAACTTTACCAATACATCAACAGGTAATACGGATAGGTATAAATGGACACTGGGGGATGGGAATTCCTCGGCAGCTGTTAATCCGACACATACCTACATCAATACGGGTATGACGGATCTTACATTTAACGTGAAGATGGTAGCCATCTCACCCTTTTATTGTAAAGATTCCGTTGAAACAGATATAGACGTCTACCCTTACCTTGAAGCGGCCTTTGCCACAGACACATTCCAGGGGTGTTCGCCCCTGACAATCGGTATCGACAATAATTCTGCCGGGTATATTGAAGAATATGCATGGGCATTCGGGGATGGGGCTACCTCTAACAGTTCTGCAGCTACTCTCTCACATACCTATACAAATACAACTGCGGCACCAATACAACGGAACCTGCGACTGATCGTTAAAAATAATACCAGGGGATGTGCCGATACGCTCACAAGGATTATCAAGGTATTTCCGGAGGTAACTGCCTCGTTCACACAGGATAACGCCAGTGGATGCAACGGGTTGCAGGTTAATTTCACAAACCTGTCAACTGCTACTGCAACGATGTTCGACTGGGAATTCGGGGATGGCGGATCATCCACCAGCAAAAACCCTTCCCATACGTATGAAAACATGACACTTGTAAGTGTCGATTATGATGTACGTCTGGTGAGCACGACTCCCAACCTGTGCCAGGATACCACGTATGGAACCATCACCATCCATCCTTATATCAATGCAGATTATTCGGTTGATGAATTCCAGGGATGTGCACCATTTACGGTAACCCTCCAAAATTCGGCGGAAGGTGCGATTACCCAGTATGAGTGGGATTGGGGCGACGGATCCCCTGTATCCACATCAAGCGGGGTTACCCAAACACATATTTACCAGAATGATGGTGGGGCTACTGTGATCCGGTCACTTCAACTTACTGTTGAAAATGCTGCCGGTTGTCTGGATACAATGAAAAGAAACATTACTGTTTTCCCAAGAATCATTTCCCAGTTCACACAGAATACCACAGCAGGCTGCCAGCCGCTTAGTGTTCAGTTTACCAACCAGTCGAATGCAGCAGCCACTTCATTCATATGGGAATTCGGGGATGGAGGATCATCTATCCAGCAAAATACAGGCCATACATTCCAAAATTTTGACCTGGTAAATAACACCTATACAACAAAGCTGATCGCATATTCAGATTATGAATGTTCTGATACCTCCGAAGTAAATATTACAGTATATAATTATGTTAAAGCAGATTATACCTTCCTGCAGCTGACGAATTGTACACCCTTCGATGTAACATTCAACAATTCCTCTGTCGGGGCCACCAACTATCTTTGGACTTTTGGTGATGGTGAAGATACAACGGTATTAAATAAAAATCCCATTTCCCATGGCTATACTAATCCATCAACAACAAACACTGTTACCTATGTGTCAAAGTTGTCAGCCTGGAATGCAAATGGCTGTTTGTCAGAAATGAGCAGGAATGTTGTTGCATATCCCATTGTCACTGCAGGTTTCTCAGCCAGTGTGACGGATGGATGTCATCCCTTATCAGTCAACTTTACAAACCAATCGACAGGAGCCCTGAATTATATCTGGAGTTTTGATAACGGCCAGTCGGCTTACACTTCTGATCCTTCCGTTACCCTTGAAAACTACAGTCTCAATGACAGAACCTTTGATGTTGAGCTGGTAGCTATCAATGCAAACAACTGCCGTGATACATTTATTGTCCCCGTTCTTGTTAATCCATATGTTAAAGCCGATTTTGCCATCCAGTATATTGACCAATGCTCTCCTGCGACAGTCAATTTTAACAATTCCTCTATAAACGGACAACAATATGACTGGTCATTTGCCGGCACACCTTATTCAACCACCAGCAAGAATCCGATAACACAGCAATTTACGAACAACAGCTATGTGAATTCGCAGAATTTCACTGTTGATTTGCAGGTTACAAGTCCCCAGGGATGTCTATCGAGCCTATCAAAACAGGTTTCCGTACATCATATGGTTACTTCGACTTTTTCAAATGTAACAGAAGGTTGTCATCCCCTGATCGTTGATTTCACAAATACTTCACAGGGAGCAGATGATTACTTCTGGGATTTTGGTGATGATGGATCATCCATTTACCAGGATCCCGATCACACTTTTACCAACCTGGGGAACAATGATTCAACATATACTGTTTCGCTGGTAGCTTTAACCGATGACAATTGCAGGGATACTGCATACAGCCTGATAACTGTCTGGCCCAGGCCAAAAGCCAAATTTACTGTCGATAATTCAGTTGATTGCCCTCCCTTTGAAGTGACTGTTCAGAATGTTTCCCAGGCAGGAAATACCTATAACTGGGATTTTGGAGATGGTACCAGTCCTCTTATCACCTATGATCTGAGCCCGGTTACCCATACCTATTATAATGATAATGTGGCTACCGTTACAAATGTGCTGAAGTTGCTTGTCGAATCTGTACATGGCTGCACGGATGAAATAACACAGAACATGAATGTTTATCCAAGCCTTATCGCCGACTTTGAAAGAGATTCAGCGGGGTGCAGCCCATATCAGTCAGTTTTCACCAATACCTCCCTCAGAGCAGCAAGTTTCCAGTGGGATTTTGGTGATGGTGTAAGCAGTTCATTAAGTTATCCTATCCACACTTTTACGAATGATGAATTGAATGACAAGATCTTCGATGTCAGGTTGATAAGTATATCCAGGTTCGGCTGTACAGATACCATAACGAAGCAGGTAACTGTATATCCCCAGCCTGTGGCTGAGTTTGATTATTCACCTGTATACCAGTATTTCCCGTCTGCCACCGTTACACTTATAAATGAAACAAATGCCGGATATTTTAATTACCTGTGGGATTTTAACGATAATTCCCAATCAACCCAGCAAGATCCGGGCTCGCATATTTACAGTACATGGGGAACCTATAATATCAGCCTGAATGTTTCGAACGATCATTGTCAGGATTCTGTGGCACACTGGATCAGAATATTTGCACCACTGCCCATAGCTGAATTTGAAGCCGATATTTATGAAGGATGTGTGCCGTTAACATTGACATTTGAAAACCTTTCCCAGTATGGGGAAGAATATTACTGGGAATTCGATGATGGGGCAACCTCAACACAATTTGAGCCGGTGCATACCTACGAAGTGGATGGTTTATACCAGGCCAGGTTAACGGTCACCAGTGAAGGCGGGCAGGATGTAGCTTTCAAAGAAGTGACGGCTTACGTGCTTCCTGTTGTCGATTTCAAGGTTGAGCCGAATCTTGTGATGTTACCTGACCAGCCTGCGAAGGCATTTAATTTCTCACGATATGGAACCAGCTATCTCTGGGATTTTGGTGATGGAACAAGCTCAACCGAGGAAGAAATAGAGCATTTTTATACCGAACTGGGCGTGTATGATGTCTCTCTTACAGTATGGACAGAACATAACTGTGTAAACTCCAAAACACTTCCTGAAGCCGTAACGGTGATAGGCAAGGGCGAGGTGAGATTTCCAAATGTATTTGCACCCAATCTTACCGGATCAACGGGAGGCGATTATGATCCTACAGATAAATCAAACCAGGTATTTTTCCCGGTTCATGATGGCGTTATGGAATACAAGTTGCAGATATTTTCACGGTGGGGTGAGTTAATATTTGAAACTACCAATGTTAATGTTGGCTGGGATGGGTATTATAAGGGACACCTTTGCGACCAGGGAGTTTATATCTGGAAGGTGAGTGGGAAATATTCAAACGGACGCTACTTCGAAGAAGTAGGAGATGTGACTTTGCTTCATCATGAGCCGGAGTAATAAAGGATTAAATTAAATATCTGTTGAAAGATAAAGGACTTACCGAGATAATTTGATCATATCACAAGCAACAGTGAATGGAATGTCCCGGCTGGAAAGTATAGTTTTCTTCTCCCACCGATAGTATGAATGCCCCGGCTGGAAAGTATAGCTTTTCTTCTCCCACCGATAGTATGAATGTCCCGGCTGGAAAGTATAGCTTTTCTTCTCCCACCGATAGTATGAATGTCCCGGCTGGAAAGTATAGCTTT